>DATCYD010000173.1:0-29595 GCA_036570465.1 Anseongella sp. | reverse complement strand
TATACGTAATTATCATTGTGAAGCTGGTGAAATTCCCGCGAATGGGAAAGAACATCAAGAATTCGAAACAATTGTACCAAGCTGTCCATTCCATGGTGCCAGGCCAGTTCCGACATCAGTCCTGAAATTTCCCTCACCGTTTTTCCAAAGAACTCCAACCCGTTTTTCGCCCGTTCAAAAAGAGCGTTTACCTGGCTCATTTCATCTTTCTGAAGCAGGTTGCCCAGAAAGTTTTCCTTGAAGTAGATCACAATGCCGTGGATTTCCTTATCGCTATGCTTGTCAAAATAACTTTCGTCGCTACGCCATAGGTGTGGGACATTGGGCCCCAGGAGGGTGAGGTCGCCTTCCCGAAAAGATTTTACAGTATTGCCGACAAAGCGTGTTCCAGTGCCACTCAGCACCAGGAAGATCTGGTATTCCTGATGGGCATGCCATTCGGGATCAAAGTGTTTTTCCGTCAGATCCCGCGCCACGAATATCCTCGATTCCGGAATGGATGATTTTTGGACAGCGGATTTCATGTCGTTCAGGTTTACCTCAAATATACAGGTTATTGCATATTTTACTTGTCATATATAACAAAAAACAGTCATTATCGGGTAAAATTCAAGAAGCGCTGTATAAATTGTTTCAGCTATCTTAGGGACATGGGATTGGACGTTAAATTTGGTGTAAGCACCTGGCTTTGGACATCACCCTTCAGCACTGAACTTGCCGGGGAGCTGTTTTCAAAGATCAGCTCGATGGGCTATGATGCGGTAGAAATTGCCGTGGAAGACCCCGCGCTGATCGACTCCGGTCGTATCAAGGAACTGTTGGAACGTTACAAACTGGATGTCGTTATCTGCGGCGCCTTCGGTCCCGGCAGGGACCTTACCGCTGACGATCCGGCTTTACAGGAAACCGGGCTGAGGTATATCGAAGAATGCCTGAATATATGTGTTGCATTGGGAGCTTCATTTTTTGCCGGACCCATGTACGCTGCTGTGGGAAAGGCACGGCTTGCCAGCGAAGCACAGCGAACGACTGAGTGGGGGCGTGCAGTAACCAATCTTTGGAAAGTTTGCCAGATGGCTGAGTCCCGCGGGCTTAAGATTGCCCTGGAACCGCTCAATCGGTTTGAATCAGATCCGATCAATACGGCCGGAGATGCACTCCGTCTGATCCACGATATCGGCCATCCGGCTGCAGGAATCCTACTGGATGGGTTTCATGTAAATATTGAAGAAGCAAGCATTCAGCAGGCGGTCATGTCAGCTGGTGACAAATTGCTGCATGTACAGGTAGCCGAGAATTACCGCGGAACCCCGGGGACCGGCCAAACAAACTGGACGGCCTGGTACCGTGCATTGGAAGCGATCGGCTATAACGGGATTGTTTCAATCGAAAGTTTTACTCCGGATAATCAGGAACTGGCTGCAGCTGTTTGTGTGTGGAAACCCCTGGCACCCAGTCAGGATCAATTTGCCCGCCATGGACTTGCTTTTCTGAAACAATGGGCGGCAGGGATCAGTTCCGGTATCACAACAGATTAAACCGTAAAAGACTCATAAACTCATTACGATGAAAGAACAAAAGATCAATATTGCCATTATCGGCCTGGGTTTCGGCGCTGAATTCATCCCCATTTATCAACGGCATCCGCAGGCGAACCTGGTTGCTATTTGCCAGCGGAATCCGGAAAAGATGAACCAGATCGGAGACGCTTTCGGTATTGAAAAAAGATATACTGATTACGGTGAACTGCTGAAAGACCCGGACATCGATGCCGTACATATTAATACGCCCATTCCTGATCATGCCGCTCAGGCGCTGAAGGCCCTTCGTGCCGGAAAGCACGTGGCCTGTACCGTACCCATGGCTACCTCGGTGGAAGACTGTCAAAAGATCGTGGAAGCCGTAAAGGAAACCGGCCTTACCTATATGATGATGGAAACGGTGGTGTATGCCCGGGAGTTTCTGTTCATGAAAGAATTGTATGATAACGGAGAGCTGGGTAAGTTGCAGTTCATCAAGGCAAGCCATCAACAAGACATGGATGGATGGCCCGATTACTGGCCGGGCCTGCCTCCAATGCATTATGCCACCCACTGCGTGGGACCTGTATTAGGCATCACCCGCGATGAGGCTGAATACGTTTCCTGCTTCGGTTCAGGAACTATCCGTGAAGAATTGCACGCCCATTATAATTCTCCTTTTGCTGTGGAAACCGCCCACATCAAGTTCAGAAACTCCGATCTGAGCGCCCATGTTTACCGCTCCCTGTTCGATACAGCCCGGCAATACCGCGAGAGCTTTGAGGTTTACGGCTCTAAAAAAGCTGTGGAATGGCCTCTGATCGAAGGTCGTCCGCTGGTTGTCCATACCGCTAAGAGACCGGAGCCCGAAATTCCCGAAGAAATGGAATGCCCCGATTATGCCCATTTGCTTCCCCAACCTATTCAGCGCTTTACAACCAAAGGCGTTTACGATGAAGACGATCACCAGCATCTTTCATTCACCCAGGGCGCCGGACACGGAGGCTCGCATCCCCATCTGGTGCATGAATTTGTCAGTGCGCTGGTTGAAAGCCGGCAGCCCTTCCCGAACGCCCGTCAATCCGCAAATATCACCTGTGTCGGGATCCTTGCTCACGAATCAGCCCTGAAAGGCGGCGAGCTCGTACGACTTCCGGATTTTACGTTGTCGGAATAAGAGGGAGCTGTCACCTGACCGGCGCCGTCTTCGATGCTAACAAAATAGGTTTTCAGGGGAGTATTGGTGGCCTCCTGGTAGCGGACAGCTATTTCGGCTGCCAGGATCTCGGCCTCGCCGGCGCGGACCAGGTTAATGGTGCAACCGCCGAATCCTCCGCCCATCATGCGGGCGCCAGGGACTTCAGGCCTGTCCTTTACCATGTCCACCAGTAAATCCAGTTCAGGGCAGCTTACTTCATATTGGTCCCGAAGACCTTCATGGGTTTCAAACATACACTTGCCGAACTGTTCGAAATCATTTTCCTGCAGGTACCGGCAGGCCTTTTGAAGACGTTCCATTTCACCGACCACGTAACTGCAACGCCGGAAAACGGTCTCGTCGCGGGGTTTTACATAGTTCAGCAGCATGTCAGCTGAGACATCCCGGAGGCTTTGTACCTGAGGATGATGGGCATGGATATAGGAAACGCCTGCCTCGCATTCTTCCCGGCGTTTGTTATAGGCCGAGGAGGCCAGGGAATGTTTCACCTGTGTGTCGAACAGGACAATCCGGATATTCTGCGCCGTGAATGGAACATAAACATGCTCCTGTTTGGCGCAATCCAGCTTGATGAGATGGTCTTTTTTGCCAAAAATGCTGGCGTATTGGTCCATCAGGCCGCATTTAACTCCGACAAATTCGTTTTCTGCGGCCTGGGATAACAAGGCCAGCTCCAGCGGGCCGTAACCAAGATCGAACAACCTGTTGAGCGCTGTTGCCGTGGCGCATTCAAGCGCAGCAGACGAAGACAACCCGGCCCCAAGGGGGATATCGCCTCCGAAAACGATATTGAATCCTTCCAGCTGATGCCCTTTTTTTTGAAACTGTTCCACCACACCCAGGATGTAATCGGGCCATAGCTTGCCAGACGGGCGGACATTGTCCAGGGTAGCCTCGTACTGTTCATTGTAATCCAGAGAATACAGGCTGATGCCCTTACCGGGACGCTTTCCAATGGCCAGGTTGATACTTTTGTCGATAGCAGCCGGAAGCACCCATCCCTGGTTGTAGTCAGTATGTTCGCCGATCAGATTGATCCGTCCGGGTGCCCGGATGATCAGCGGCGTTGCGTTAAATAGCTTCCTGAAATTATCTTCAATTGGTTGAATAGTGTCCATTCGTATATGTAATCGATTACGCAAAGTAACGATTTTTTTTCAACTTTTGTCCGGAGCGGGTTTCCGCGGCACATCACCAGGACTTCCGGACTGTTTGCCGGGTTTTCGCGGTGCCGGTGCGGGGGCTCTCCGGGATGATTCACGGATCAACAAGACGGGATCCAGGACGATCTTTCCAGGATGTTTCTGCCCGTTGTCTTTTCCTTTGCCCAAGGCTATAAAAAGTCTCGCTGCTTCTTCGCCCATTTTTATAGTCTGCTGATCGATCGTAGAAAGAGAGGGGGTTACATAGGAGCTGAACGCTTCATTGGCGAAGCCGATCAGGCCGATATCTTCCGGCATGTACAGCCCTTTTTGCTTGATTGCCTGCATCGCCCCAAGCGCCGTGAAATCTTCTACCGCCACCATGGCATCGGGCGGCATCGGATTCTCCAGCAGTTGCAGCGCACAATCGCGGCCTGAATCTACCGATACTTTTCCGTAGGCAATCAGATCATCTTCAACAGGCATCCCCGCGGCCCGCAGGGCATCGGCATAGCCCCGGAGACGGTCGTTGAATATTTTAATATGCTGCTGTCCTGAAATGTGGGCGATTCGTTGATATCCTTGCTCCAACAAGTGTTTTGTGGCCAGATAGGCACCCTTGTAATCATCAATGACCACCGAGGGGACCTGGAGCGAGTCATCCACACGGTCAAAAAGAACGAGCGGAATATTCCGTTGCTTCACCTCCAGATAGTGATCGTACCGGGTCGTTTCTTTGGCCACAGAAGCAATAATGCCATCTACCTTAGACTGCAGCAGCGCATCAATTCCTTCTGCTTCACAATCCGGGTCCTCGTTTGACTGGAACAGCAACACACTGTATCCCTTGCTGCGGGCTACCCGCTCAATGCCATGCACTACCGAGCCAAAGAAGCTTATCTCCGCGCTGGGAATGATCACGCCAATGGTATGAGTCTTGCCTGAACGTAATGAAGAGGCCAGTTTGTTCTGCCGGTAGTTCAAACGTGTGGCGGTCTTCCGCACCAGCTCCTTCGTGGCTTTACTGATAGAGGGATGATCGTTCAGGGCGCGGGAAACCGTTGCGGCAGTTGTATTCAGCTCCCTGGCTATATCATGTATGGTGGTTTTTCTCTCCAAATTTTACGCGAACGATTGCGTAAATATAGAAGAGATTTTTGGCTTCCTGAATTTTTTTACGTAACTATGTTTAACGTAATCGATTGTTTCACCTTAACCAGGACTAACTTGTCATCCAAAGAAAAGCAGCTGGTTATCTTGCTTCGTGGAGAAGGAAACATGGAAGGCGCCATGGATGCTTTCGGGCAGCTTTATGAGCAATATCATGGGGTGTTGTACCGCTCCGCGCTGAGATTTGTGAAGTCTGACGAATTGGCGCGGGAACAACTGTCCCTCCGGGCAGGCATCTCTGCGAGTTTTGCTGCGCTGCTGATAATCATGAACTGAAATCTTCTGATTGAATATTTTTAGACGTTCCCAAACAAATAAACCGAATGAAACGATTCAGATTAAGCAACTTCCTGTTGACACTCTGTGTGATAAGAAACGGACCTGATTATAGAGTTAACCGGAGCCGGAGGGTAAGGCATGAAATTTAAAGGCAGTATTTTAGTTGCCTGTTTACTGGTCCTTGCCGGCAAGCCGGCATCGGCTGATCCTCCGAATATTATCTTCATTCTCATCGATGATATGGGGTATGCAGACCTCAGCGCTTTTAGAAACGGACCGGTAAGGACACCGAACATTGACCGGCTTGCCCACGAAGGTATCCGGTTCACGGATTTTTACGTGGCATCACCAATTTGCTCCCCATCCCGGGTGGCGCTTATCTCCGGACAATATCCGGTGCGGCATGGTTTTCATTCCTATCTGGATAACCGGCAGAAAAATGCCCGGAGACACATGCCGGATTACCTGGATCCTGGAGTTGCGACGATAGCCGGTACCTTGAAAAAGGCTGGTTACGCTACCGCACACTTTGGAAAATGGCATATGGGGGGTGGACGCGATGTCGGAGATGCGCCGTTGCCTGCGGAATACGGGTATGACGAATCGCTGGTGGCTTTCGAGGGGTTGGGAGACCGCCTGCTGATCAGGGGAGACGGGTTGTCGGAAGCCAGTGCGAAACTGGGCAGAGGGAAGATAACCTGGGTCGAAAAGCATGAAATGACACCTGTTTATGTGGATAGGACTATTGAGTTCATCAAAAAGCATCGTGAAGAACCGTTTTACATTGATCTCTGGCCAAACGATGTGCATGATCCACATCGGCCAAAGCCCGCGCATCAGCTGAAATTCAAGACATTTGCCAATAACCACTACTGGCAGGATTTTTATGCGGTTTTGTATCAGCTTGATCAGCAGATCGGCCGTCTCCTGGATTCACTGGATGCCCTGGGGCTTGCCAGAAACACCCTGGTCGTGTTCGCCAGTGACAACGGCCCTACCGACTGGCCTTTTTATTACAAGGAGCACTTTCAGCCTCCGGGCAGCGCCGATCCTTTTCGGGGCCGTAAATGGAGCCTATATGAGGGAGGTATCCGCGTGCCCTTTATGGCTCGATGGCCAGGCCATATTCCGGCGGGCAGGGTGGATAGCACCACCATTATCCATAGCACTGATCTTTTTCCCACGATCTGTCACCTTGCAGGCATTCAAATTCCAATAGATCCGGACGGACAGGACATCAGCGCCGCGCTGGCCGGTAAGCCCCTGAACCGGAACAAGCCGCTCTTTTGGGAATACGGGAGGGAAGGGGTGAGGCTAAAGGCAGGGAACCCACGTTTTGTTAGTCCGCAGTTGGCTATGCGAGAGAGAAACTGGAAGTTGCTGATCAACGCGGATAGCACCACCATCGAGTTGTACGATTTGGAGAAGGACCAGGCTGAAAACCATAATCTGACTGAAAAATATCCTGAGATTGCCCGTCGGATGGCAACGCAAGTATTGGTCTGGAAGCGGTCCATGCCCTGATCTTATCAGGGAACAAGACCAGGTTTTCGCCCGCATCGGCGTAAAGATCGCAGGGGTGGAAGACATGATCTTCTCAAGTGTCTCCCCATTGCTATTATAGCCGGAGAGGAAGTTTTGAATCCTTTTTATTAATATTGTAATCGGTACGTTATGTGGTACCGGGTACATTAAGATGAATATGAGATATACGATCATACTTACTGCCCTGACGACGATGCTGGGCGTAGCAGTTTCCTGTAATATGAAACCCCGGAAAGGGGCTTCGGATGGTTCCATGTCTCAAACGGCGGGTACTCCGGACGCCTCCGGAATCATCAACCCGGTACTTGCCGGAGACCGGCCCGACCCTACGGTAGTCAAGATCGGAGATACTTACTATGCCTCGGCCACTTCTAACGAGTGGTCGCCGCTGTTTCCCATTTTCAGATCAGATGACCTGGTAAACTGGGAACTGGTAACCTATGTTTTTCCTGAAGGCGCTCCCGGCTGGGCGCGGAATAACTTCTGGGCGCCGGAACTGGCCTATGATGAAGAACAAGGGAAAATATACGTTTATTATACTGCCCGCAACAAGGAAACCGGTCGTCTGTCCTGTGCCGTTGCCAGCGCCAACAGCCCTGAAGGGCCTTACCGGGATCATGGTCCGCTTGTCTCTCAGGAACTTGGTTCTATCGATGCATTCGAAACACGTGACGAAAACGGAAAATTATACCTTCTCTGGAAGGAAGATGGCAACAGCCGCGGACAACCCACTCCGATGTGGGCGCAGGAGATCAATGAAGAACGCACTGAGTTACTTGGAGAACCGCATGAACTGTTCAGGAACGATGTTCCCTGGGAAGGACAACTGGTGGAAGGCATTTGTGTATTCCGCAAGGATGACTTCTTCTATGCCACCTATTCGGCCGGCGCTTGCTGCAATAAGGAATGCAATTACAAAGCCGGCGTTGCCCGCGCCAAAAATCTGCTCGGCCCCTGGGAAAAATATGACAAGAACCCGATTCTGAAAGACAACGAAAATTTCCGCTGTCCCGGGCATGGCACGGTAGTGGAGAAAGATGGGGACCTGTACTATCTGTACCATGCCTACAGCACCGGGAGTGATGTCTTCGTCGGTCGTCAAGGCGTTCTTGAGAAGATCAGCTGGACCGAAGACGGTTGGCCTGTAGTGGCCAATGATGCCGTGTTTAGCAGAGGAACGGGTTCGCTGGATTACACCGATGATTTCAGGGAAAATCAACTACAGCCTATCTGGCAGTGGCGGGTAACCCAGGAAATTGACCTGGAAACCGGGCCTGAAGGATTAGTACTGGGAGCTTCCCGCGAAAATCAACAGCTGGGCACCGTACTTGTGCAGCTGACCAAAACACTGAATTACGGGGCAACGACAACCATTGATCTGTCCGCCAGTGACCGGAGGTGAGAAGGGGGAGGGGCACTGGTAGGGGCCGACGACAATGGATTTGGCTCACCCCTGGCCGCTATCGGTGTATCAGCCGGACAAGACAGCGTTCGGGTATGGAAGACCACCAAAGGAAAGACCACCCTGCTTGCCGGAAAAGCGCTTACTGCTGAAAGCGGAGATATCCGCCTTCACATGGATGTACAGGATGGTCATCTGCTTTCATTTTCCGTTGAACTGAACGGGAACCGTGACACATTGGCAACCGGTATCGATGCATCCCCTTATGTGCCGTGGGGCATGGGTTTTCGCGTTGGGCTGGTTGCAAAAGGGGACCCTTCAGAGCACGTGAATTTTAAAAAGTTTGCATTGGTGAATGAATAAAGTATCCGTTTTACAAATCCTTTCATGAAACAAGTTACTAACATCATTATATTCCTGTTGATGACAGGATATGGTTTTAATGCCAGGGCGGAACCTGCTACTCCTTCCAGGGTGGGATCGTTTACGCTACCTGCTGCCGACCGGAATATGCTTTTCGGAGATCCTTTTATTTTGCATGAGGAGGGCGTCTATTACATGTATGGCACCTCGGCTGATGACGGCATCGAAGTATTTCGTTCTGCCGACCTGTTGAATTGGGAAGGTCCTGTGGGTGCTCGTGACGGGCTTGCCCTTCATAAAGACGATGTCTGGGGCGATCGCTGGTTCTGGGCGCCCGAAGTATATTCGGTCAATGGCCGTTATTATATGTACTTCAGTGCAGACGAACACATCAATGTGGCCGTCAGCGACAGTCCGCTGGGTCCTTTTGTGCAGGAAGAACATGCACCTATGCTGGAAACGAAAGCCATTGACAATCATCTCTTCTTCGATGACGATGGAACCCCTTATATCTATTTTGTCAATTTCAAGGACGGACTCGAAGTATGGATGGCCGAAATGAGCCCGGATTTGCTCTCCATTAAAAAGGAAACCATGAAATTTTGCATCCGGCCACAACAACCATGGGAGAAGAAGGAGGGGAGTGTAAACGAGGGACCCTACGTTCTGAAACACCAAGGCCTGTACTATCTTATTTATTCCGGAAACGGATATACGAGCCAGGAGTACGGTATAGGCTTTGCGGTGGCGGACGGGCCTGCCGGTCCCTGGCGAAAATACGCGGGAAATCCCATTTTACAATCGCCGGACACGCTTCGGGGTGTGGGCCATGGCGCATTCTTCAGGGACGGCGAAGACAGGCTGAATTATGTATATCATGCCCACAACAGCCGGGAAAAGATACATCCCAGAAAAGTCTATTTTAACCGCTGCGAATTTGCCAGCGAAGCAGGGGTGCCTTATCCTGTGCTGAAGATGATGCCTCCGCGGCGCACCCCACTGCTGATTTCATCCGGGAAAGATATGGGGTCCACACAGAAGGCGCCGGCTTATCCGTTGATTACCCATGACCCTTATTTCAGCATCTGGTCGGAAAGCGATCATCCTGGGGCATCGGTTACCAAACACTGGACCGGCGCCGATCATTCCCTGACCGGTTACCTCAAGGTGGACGGGAATGTGTATCGTTTCCTGGGGATGGAGCCGCGCAATTTAGAGACGGTATTACCCGCCTCGGATGAAGCAGAATATGCATTTACCTACACGGAAACAGACCCCGGTAACACAGCAGGGGCTGGCAATGACTGGACGCAGCCTGGCTTTAAAACCACCGGTTGGAAGAAGGGCGCTGCGCCCTTTGGCGATCATGGGAATCGAATAAGGACATCCTGGCACAGCAAAGACATCTGGGCCCGCAGGAGTTTTACAGTGCAAGAGCCCGGCAAACTGAATCAGCTTTTTCTGAAACTTCACCACGATGATAATGTGGAAGTTTACCTGAATGGAACAAAAATATACAGCCATGTCGGCTGGACCGGTGAATTCGTTTACCTGCCGTTTGACAAAAAAGTGCTGAAACAGGGAAAGAATCTCCTGGCCATTCATGTTGCCAATACTGCAGGGGGGGCATGGCTGGATGCCGGCATTGTGAATGAGCCTGTCCGGGAAGGAAAGCCGGTACTGGAGGCACGTCAGCAATCTGTGCGCGTGGGTGCCACTCAAACGGTATATGAATTTGCCTGCGGCCCGGTGAATCTGGAAGTAACCTTTACTTCCCCCTTGCTTATGAATGATCTTGACCTGATGTCACGGCCGGTATCTTACGTTTCCTGGTCAGCCGCGGCTTCTGACGGAAATTCGCACGAAGTATCGGTATGGCTGGGTGCGGCAGCCGATATTGCTACCAATTCACCCGCACAGGAAGTGCAGGCCATTGCTCAACAAGTGGACGGTTTTTCTGTGTTGCGGGCGGGAACTACTGAACAACCCATACTGGAGAAGAAAGGCGATAACCTTCGGATCGACTGGGGTTATTTCTATGTAGCAGTTCCCCAGGGCGCTGGAGCCCGGCAGTACATAGGCCCGGCCGGAAAGGCCGGATTGGCTTTTTTAAACAATGAAACACCCTCGTCAAAAGATGTCACAGGTCGTGGCCTGCTGCTAAATACAGTTGTACCGATGGGGAAAGTGGGAGCAACGCCGGTAACCGGTTACCTGATGCTGGCTTATGACGACTTATATTCCATCCGCTATTTCGGGGAGGATCTTCGTCCGTGGTGGCGGAATCAACCAGGGACTTCCATGGAAAAGGAGCTGGCCGATGCCGGGAAATCGCACGAAACCATCCTGGAGCGCTGCGAGGACTTTGACCGTGACCTTTACCAACAGGCAATTACCCTGGGAGGAGAGCATTACGCCGCGCTGTGCGCGTTGGCTTACCGGCAAAGCATTTCCGCTCATAAGCTGGTGAAAAGCCCGGATGGGGAGCTTTTGTTCCTTTCGAAAGAGAATTTCAGCAACGGTTGCATCAATACAGTGGACGTCACCTATCCGTCCGCACCATTGTATTTGCTGTATAATCCGGATTTGCTGAAAGGAATGCTGAACGGGATATTTTACTACAGCGAAAGTGGTAAATGGAAAAAACCATTTCCGGCGCATGACCTGGGGACTTATCCCATTGCTGAAGGCCAGGTTTATGGCGAAGATATGCCGGTAGAAGAATCAGGAAATATGATTATTCTGACCGCTGCCATTGCCGGGGCTGAAGGGAATGCCGGTTATGCGGAAAAGCATTGGGCATCACTCAGCACCTGGGCGGCTTATCTGCTGAAAGAAGGCTTTGACCCTGCCAATCAACTTTGTACCGACGACTTTGCCGGACACCTGGCGCGGAACGCCAATCTTTCTGTAAAAGCAATCGTGGCCCTGCGCTGCTATGCGCAACTTGCCGGAGAACTGGGTAAGGACGTTGTGGCCCGGAAATACCGGAAAGCAGCGGAAGAAATGGTAGATAAATGGATGCAGCTGGCCGGTGATGGTGATCATTACATGCTGGCGTTTGGACAACCGGGTACCTGGAGCCAGAAATACAATTTGGTTTGGGATAAGGTACTGGAATTGGATCTGTTTCCCGGGGAAGTCTATAAAAAGGAAATAAGCTATTATCTTAGCAAGCAGAACAGGTACGGTCTTCCCCTGGACAGCCGGAAAACCTATACCAAATCGGACTGGATCCTGTGGACAGCCACAATGACGACTGATCCCGGGGAGTTTCAGCAGTTTATTGATCCTGTTTATCATTATGTGACTCAGACACCAGACCGGGTTCCTTTGAGTGACTGGCATGAGACTACGAATGGTAAAAAGGTGGGATTCCAGGCCCGGTCAGTGGTGGGTGGTTATTTCATGCCGCTGCTGAAAAACCGGCTTACCGGAAATGACAATTGAAACGAAACTTAAAATTATAAAGAAGCATGAGAAAGTGTTTGTACATGGTAGCAGCGTCAGCGCTTATTTTTCAGGGCGTCATGGCGCAGGAAACCGGATGGCAGCCTGCAGGTGAAAAGATCCTTACCGAGTGGGCAGCGGAAGTGAACCCTTCAGCGCCTTTGCCTGAATATCCCCGCCCGCAGATGGTCCGTGAGAACTGGGTTAATCTGAACGGATTGTGGAATTATGCCATCACGGCTGCAAATGCTGAAACCCCTTCTGATTATGAGGGCCAGATCCTGGTTCCTTTTGCCGTGGAATCCGCATTGTCAGGTGTTGGCAAACGTGTCGGAAAGGATAACGCTTTATGGTACAGTACTCGTTTTATTGTACCTCGCACCATGAGAAAACAGGATATCCTGCTTCATTTTGGCGCTGTGGACTGGCATGCCGAAGTTTTTGTGAACGGGCAGAAGGCCGGCGAACACAAAGGAGGCTTCGATCCTTTTACATTTAACATCAGCTCCCTGCTGGAAGGACGCGGGGAACAGGAGTTGGTCATACGGGTTTGGGATCCCACCAACGATGGTCCGCAACCCCGTGGCAAGCAGGTGAAGAACCCTGAAGGCATTTGGTACACCCCGGTGACCGGTATCTGGCAAACGGTGTGGCTGGAAGGTGTTCCGGAAACCCATATTTCCGGCATCCGCAATACGCCCGATGTAGATAACAGCACCATCCGTGTAACGGCTTCCATTGAAGGGGCCGGCGAGGGCGACCAGCTGCGGGTGCGGGTCAATGACAAAGGCGGCAAGATCGCTGAAACCACAGTGGCGGTTGGCTCCGAAGCTGCTATTAAGTTGAGTAACCCTGAATTATGGGGGCCTTCCAACCCGTATTTATACGGCCTTGAAATTGAGTTGCTTCGAAAAGGCAAGGTGGTGGACATGGTAGAGAGCTACTTTGCCATGCGGAAGATTACGATGGAAAAAGATGCCAATGGTATCCAGCGGATGCTGTTGAATGACGAATTTGTATTTCAGTACGGCCCCCTTGATCAAGGCTGGTGGCCGGATGGTCTGTACACAGCCCCTACCGATGAAGCGTTGCTTTTTGATATTGAAAAAACGCAAGAAATGGGCTTTAATATGATCCGTAAGCATGTGAAGGTGGAACCTGCTCGTTGGTATTACCATTGCGACAAACTGGGGATGCTTGTATGGCAGGATATGCCAAGCGGTGATCTGGGCAACCAATGGAACCCCCGTCCCGGTGTTACCGGCATGGGCACGGAACGTGATCGTACGGCCGAATCGGAATCTATTTTCCGGACCGAATGGAAAGCCATTATGGATGCCAATTATAATTTCCCATCCATTGTCGTATGGGTTCCGTTCAATGAAGCCTGGGGTCAGTTCAAGACGGAAGAAATTGTCGAGTGGACCATGGAGCATGACCCCACCCGTCTGGTGAACGGTGCCAGCGGCGGCAACTTCCATCCCGTAGGTCATATTATTGACTTGCATCACTATCCGGAACCCGTTATGCCACGCCCTGATCTGTTCGGTAGCACACAAATCATTGTGCTTGGTGAATTCGGTGGACTGGGCCTGCCGGTAGAAGGTCATACCTGGCAGGAAAAGGATAACTGGGGATACCGCAGCTTTGAAAACAAAAAGGCATTGACTGAGAGATACGCGGATTACATGGAACGAATACCGGAGCTGATCAGGCGCGGATTATCGGCTGCTGTTTATACACAAACCACCGATGTGGAAGTTGAAGTGAACGGATTGATGACCTATGACAGGAAGATAATCAAAATTGATCCGGCTACGCTCCGGAAACTTCATGCGCCATTGTATAAAGCGGTTCAATAACGTTAATTTGTCTTGATTTTCCATTGCTGAGCCTTGTGCATGATAAAAAAGGCTCAGCAATGGAAATAATTATACAATAAAAAAGCCGGAATTTTTCTCATATTTGATGTAAGTGTTAATGTGACACGAAAGATAGCTTAAACTAATTCGCCGGAAATGAGAAAACTATTCCTCCTGTTGATCCTCCCCCTTGTGGCCTTTGCCGGCTGCGTTACAAAGAATGATGATTCGCCCCGACGGCTGGAACTGCTGTTCCTGGGCCATGAAAGTGACCACCACAATTCGGAACAATTAGCGGGGATCCTTTCCCGGGAGTACTTTAAAGCAGGGATTAACATCACCTATACCACCAATCCCAATGTGTTGGCCGGCGAAGACCTGGATCGCTATGACGGGTTGGTGCTTTATGCCAATTATGACAGCATCACAGCGGGTCAGGAGAAAGGCCTCCTTGATTTTGTACGGTCGGGTAAAGGATTTATTCCGCTGCACTGTGCCTCCTGGTGTTTCCGGAATTCGGCGGAAGTGGTGGCTTTGATGGGCGGACAGTTCAAAAGTCATGAAGGAGGCTCGTTTTCTGCTGAGATCATTCTGCCGGATCATCCTGCCATGGAGGGGGTCGATGCCTTTACCACCGAATGGGATGAAACATATGTTCACGACAAGATCAGCGATGAGATTACCGTTCTGATGGAGCGGGTTGAAGGAGACCACCGGGAGCCTTATACCTGGGTGCGGGATTATGGAGAGGGTCGCGTTTTTTACACCGCTTTTGGTCATGATGAACGAACTTTTCGAAATCCCGGATTTCTTCAGCTTGTAAAAAGCGGTATCCTGTGGGCAGTAGGTGATGAGGCCAAAGCACGTCTGGAACAGTTCGCGCTGGCACAGCCTGAATACGAGTCCGGTAAGATGCCGAATTATGAAAGAAGGGATCCTCCTCCCCTGTACCAGCACGCGCTGAGTCCGGAAGAGTCGATGAGTCTGATCCAGGTGCCTGCCGGCTTTGAACTTGAATTGTTTGCCGCTGAACCGGATATTATCAATCCCATTGCCATGGCATGGGATGAACGGGGCAGACTCTGGGTAATTGAAACAAAGGATTATCCCAATACGGTGATTGAAAAGCCGGGTGTGGGTGATGACCGTATTAAGATTTGTGAAGATACTGATGGTGACGGACGAGCCGATAAATTCACAATATTTGCCGACAGCCTGAACATCCCTACCAGTCTGGTATTTGCAAACGGAGGACTGATCGTATCGCAGGCGCCTTATTTCCTTTTCCTTAAAGATACCGACGGGGATGACAGGGCGGATGTACGGAAAATACTTTTTGACGGTTGGAATACCTGGGATACACACGCCGGGCCGTCTAACCTGAAGTACGCCTTGGATAATAAGATATGGGGGACGGTGGGATATTGCGGTTTTGAGGGCAATATCAACGGCAGGCCCATGAAGTTTGACCGGGGCCTGTACAACTTCCTGCCGGACGGAACGGAGTTTGAACTCCTTGCGCCCACGACCAATAATACATGGGGGCTTGGTTTTTCAGAAGAGTTTGATGTCTTCCTTTCCACTGCCAACAACGAGCATAGCGATCATTATGCGATCCCCAACCGCCTGTACGACCTGGCGGATCTGGACGAGCGGGGCATTGAAAAGATAGACGGCCATTATGGCATGCACGTCGTCACTAAGAACCTGCGACAGGTGGATGTGCATGGTGGCTTCACCGCGGCCGCGGGACATAATCTATATACAGCACGGGCCTTTCCAAAAGAATACTGGAACCGGATTGCTTTCGTTTGCGAACCTACCGGCCGCATCATCCACCAGGCCATTCTGGAGCATGACGGTTCAGGATTCCAGGAAAAGGACGGCTGGAACTTCGCGGCCAGCGCCGATGAATGGTTTGGTCCGGTACATGCCGAGGTAGGCCCGGACGGCGCGCTGTGGGTCCTTGATTGGTATAACTTCGTCATCCAGCATAACCCCACGCCGGAAGGCTTCGGTACCGGGAAGGGGAACGCCTACATTGACTCGCTACGTGAATATACCAGGGGACGCATTTACAGAATGTCTTATAAAGATGCCCCGGATTATGATCCGGTGAAGCTGGATCGTGACAATCCTGATCAGCTGGCTCGTACGCTGACGAACGATAATATGTTCTGGAGGATCACCGCCCAGCGTCTGCTGGTGGAAACAGGAAATAAGGAAGTGGCCGGTAAGCTTTATGATTTGGCGCGTAACCATGATCTGGACGAAACAGGCAATAATCCGTCCGCCTTGCATGCACTATGGACCCTTCATGGCCTGGGCTTGATGGACGGGAGTGATCGTGAGGCACTGGATGTGGCAGTGGAAGCATTGAAACATCCGGCTCCCGGCGTCCGAAAAGCGGCGATCCAGGTGCTTCCGAAGACCGGAGAGACCCGGGACGCCGTGCTGGCAGCGGGTTTGCTGAACGATGCCGATATGCGCGTACGCCTGTCAGCGATCCTTGCCCTGGCTGAAATGCCGTCTTCGCCGGAAGGCGGAGAGGCCCTGAATGCGGCGGCGCGGGTGCCGCAAAACACCGCCGATAAATGGGTGTCCCATGCATTGCGTATTGCCACCAGTGTCAACCGGAATGGGTTTACGGGCGCCAGCCAGCGTGGGGATGGGCCGGTGATCAATGAAGAGGATATCGATCAGGTGATTCAGTTAAAGACGATCGTTAACCAAATGAAATATGATAAGGAACACCTTCGCCTGAAGGCAGGCAGCACGGTAAAGATCGTATTCAGTAATCCCGACCATATGCAACATAACCTGTTGATTCTGGCGCCGGGGTCGTTGCAGAAAGTTGGGGCGGCCGCAGATGAGCTTGCTACCAATCCCAAGGCAGGTGAAAAGGATTACATTCCGCAACTGCCGGAGGTGCTGTTCGCCACGCCGCTGGTTGATCCTCAGGAGAGCTACGAGCTGGTCTTCAGGGTTCCTGAGACGCCGGGAGATTATCCCTTCGTTTGTACTTTCCCCGGACACTGGCAGTTGATGAAGGGGGTGATCCAGGTGGAATGATTTCCGGGGCCAGGACGGACCGGGGGCATTATTCGGTATCTTCCGGCGTTTCTGCCAGGCCGTTATCCACTTCGAACTTGTCCCGGCGTTCTTCAAAATGGATCTGTACTTCGGTCATCAGGTCCAGGTTACCCGAAAGTTCGTTGTGTACATCGCCGAGCTTTTCGTCCAGTTCCCGGTCGTTCAGTTCCATGTTATCCACTTGCAGCTTGGCTGCTTTGTTAATGAGTGCTACCTGACTGTTCTTGAGGTCTTCCAGTTCGCGGAGTACCTTATCCATCAGGTCCAGTTTTTCCCGGTTATTCATAAATCTATAGGGTTGGTTTCAATAAAAAATGGCAAGAACTCTGCCAAAAATCATTGCCGGCATGTACAAGCCCGTTGACAAATCATCAGGTAAGGAAGAATTTCTTCCGATAGGTAGTTGGGCTTATCCCGGATTTGTTCTTGAAAAGGCGGGAAAAATAAGAGACGGATTCAAAACCAAGGGCGCGGGACACCTCGTCTACAGAAAGCAGGGTTGTAGAAAGCAACTCCCTGGCTTTTTCCAGCCGTTGCTGCAAATGGTACTGGCCAGGCGAGACTCCCGTAATCTGCTGGAAGCGTTTTCGGAAGAGGGAATAGCTCATGGCCAGCTCTGCAGCCAGGTCAGGCATGTAAATAGGTTCTTCCAGGCGTTCGGTCATCAGAATGCGGGCCCATTCTATCTTTTGCCCGATGGTCTGGGGTATCATTTCCCTTGCTGCGCTGAGGACCATACCAAGAATTTCCATGGCAATGCCGGTAACGATTTGCTGCACACCAGGAGGGTTGTCCTGCACGTATTTCAGGATTTTTTGAAAAAGTGCAACCATACGACTGTTCTGACCAATTTCAGGGAAAACATCGCGGTTTGGCAGGCAGTTCTTTTTGACCCAGTCCTGCATGAGTGTTCCCTGGAAACCCAGCCAGTATTCCTGCCAGCCCTGTACCGGGTCAGGCTGGTAGCGATGCCACACGTTGGGGAAAAGCATGAAACAAGTTCCCTCCCGGACGGTGACGGCCGGGGTGCTCTCAGACTCGAAGACTCCCCGCCCCTGCGCGATATAAACAATGTAAAACCCGTTCAATATCCTGCCTTTATTCCAGTTGAAAAGATATTCTCCGGGATGATTGCTGGCAGGATAATGGGTGCCTCTTTCGGTGGTTCCCTGGCCGGCGGTGACCAGGTACAACCCCCATTGCTTGTCTTGTTCGGTGACCGACAGGTATTTATGATAATTCTCCATTCCTTGTTATCAAAAAATGTAAATTTATTGGCAAAAAATGCATTCTGTTTGAGTGAGTTAAGCCCTATATTTATTTTGACTGACCTTAACATATCAATAAATATAAACAAACCCTAGCACATGAAAGATCGAATAAGAGTATTCTGCATCGCGTTGGTATGCAGTCTAACAGGAATGACAAGCGGAGCAAGCGCTCAAAGCAATGCATCAGGGGTCGTTACCGATGCCGGAGGAGAACCCCTGCCAGGTGTCAGCGTCGTGGTCAGAGGTACCTCGGCGGGCACTTCCACCAATGCTGAGGGGAGATTTCAACTGGAAAATGTCCCCGCCGACGCGGTATTGGTTTTCAGTCTGCTTGGATTCCAGCCACAGGAAGTACCCCTGAACGGAGCCGCCACCCTCACGGTGCAAATGGAATCAGATGTGGCCGCCTTGTCAGAAGTGGTGGTAATCGGTTATGGCACCACATCCCGCGAGGATTTTACCGGCTCGGTGAGTTCACTCCGGCTGGAAGACTCTCCGGTGGCCCAAATGCCCAATATGGATGTACTGGAAGCGCTTAAAGGAAGCATTCCAGGGCTCGACATTGGGGCAAATAATACGGCCGGCCGTCAGGCAGGAATGCAGATTCGCGGACAGAACTCCATTCACGGGACCAATACCCCGTTGATCGTGCTCGATGGCGTAATTTATTTCGGCGCTCTGAGTGATATCAACCCCAACGATATCGCTACCATTGATGTGTTGAAAGATGCCACTTCGGCCGCTGTTTACGGTTCAAGGTCTGCCAATGGGGTAATTGCTATTACCACCAAGAGTGGGCGTACCGGCAAACCGCTAATCTCCTTTTCTACATCTGCAGGCATCCAGAACTGGCAGAATCAACCGGTAATGATGAAAGGAGAGGAATGGCTTCGTACGGTAAATGCACGCAATCAATATGCTGAAGGCTCTACCAACTGGTTGAAACCCGGGGAGCTGGCTAACCGTGAAGCTGGCAAGGAAACGGTATGGCTGGATGAAATTACCCGCACAGGGGTGATGCAAAACTACCAGGCCTCGGTTTCCGGAGCAGGGGATCGGATGAATTACTATTTTTCAGCCGGATATGACAATAATAAAGGCGTCATTCTGGGCGATGATTTCGATCGCATCTCGTTGCTGGGAAAATTAAAGACCGACATCACCAGCTGGCTGGAGGTGGGGCTGGATGGGTCCTTCTCCCAACGTGATTATTCAGGCGCGCATGGGAGCTGGGTAAATGCCAGCATGGCCTCCGCCCAGACGATGTCTCCCTACGGTGTCATGTTCAGAGACGATGAGGGTAATCTGGAAAAATACCCATATACGCAATCTTCTGTCAACCCTCTGTGGGGACTTGAGGATGACCTTCGTGACAACATAGAAACACGGGATTACATTCGTCTGAATGCCCATGCCGTGGTAAAGGTGCCCTGGGTAAAAGGATTGAGTTACCGCCTGAACTATCAAACAAATTTTGACCATTTCCAGCGGGAAGACTTTACTTACGAGGGTTACTATGTACAGGAAGGAGAGGGCCTTGAGCGTTACGAGCCGTCGGTGATCCAGGGTTTTCTGACGAATGCCAATGGAAATATCTATGACAGCCAGGTCCGCAACTATGTGATTGACAATATTTTGAATTATAAACGCAAGTTTGACCGGCATGAGCTGGACGTTACCCTGGTAGCTACCCGTGATTATCTGAAATATGAACGGGTGAATACCATCGGGTCTGATTTTGCGTCAAACGGAAACACCGCTCTGGGATCCTGGGGGCTGCATAAAGCGACGGTTCAGCAAAATGACCTCGATGCATATGAAAAGGCAAATGTGGGATATCTGGGCCGGGTAAGCTATTCGTTTGATAACAAGTATTATTTTACCGGATCCTATCGCCGGGACGGCGCTTCTGTTTTCGGAGCAAATAAAAAATGGGGCAACTTTGCAGCGGCCGGGGTCGCCTGGCGGATCTCTAACGAGGATTTCATGGAAAGTTTTCAGCCGCTGGATAATCTTAAACTAAAGTTCTCCTTTGGTCAGAACGGAAATCAGGGTGTGGATGCCTATGGAACACTTTCAACCGTTGCCAATTCAGCCAGCGGCGGAATCAGATACGAGTTTTATGATCAGCCGGGTGTGATTCACTATGGCTTGTTCCAGGATGCGCTTGGGAATTCCGGGCTGGGCTGGGAAACCACCGATTCCTGGAACGCGGGCTTTGAGTCAGCCTGGTTAAACAATCGTTTCTTTGCCGATGTGGATTTTTACTTTGCCAAAACGCGGGATCAGATATTTACGCGGAACATACCGGTCATGACCGGGTTCCGCTCTATCCTTACCTCCATGGGCCGGGTCGATAACCGGGGTGTAGAGATTACCTTGCAGAGCGTGAACGTGCAGTCTCCGGACTGGAATTGGAACACTTCACTTACATTCTGGAAGAATAACAATAAACTGGTGGAGCTTTACGGGGAAGATAACGATGGCGATGGGAAGGAAGACGATGACCTGGCGAACGGTCTGTTCATCGGGCATTCCCTGGGGGCTATTTATGGGTATGTGCAGGACGGAATTGTACAGGAAGGCGATACGGAATACATCGCGCTAACCGGGGCGGCTCCCGGTTCGCCCAAATACAAAGATATGGATGGAGTGCCGGGCATCACAGCCGACGACCGGCAGATCCTGGGTTACGACAAGGAAAACTTCCGGATGAGTCTGAGCAACAATGTCTCCTACAAGCAGTTTGATCTGTATGTGATGGTCACCGGCGTATTTGGAGGCAACGATCGTTTTCTCAGAAGCAACACCGCGGCCTACATGACCTCCGGCACGGGGCGATTCAACGATAATATGACCGCCAAACCTTACTGGACACCTGAAAACGCGAGCAACATATATCCTTCAGCCTATTTCGCCGGAGATGGCCGGTACCAGGCTCTTCAGTCGCGCGGATTTGTTCGCATACAGGATGTAACACTGTCCTATACGTTTGATCCGTCCTGGGTACAACGCATGAAAATAAATGGTCTGAAGGTTTTCGTTAGTGCCAGGAACCTGGGTACCTTTACCGATTGGTACGGAGGTGACCCCGAAACAGGTGCCAGGATCAGGGACAATGTGCTCCCGGTACCATCTACTTATACGGCCGGATTAAATGTCAGTTTCTAGAACCTCAATGAATCGATGATGAAAAAGTCAATATTCAAACATACCTTTTCTGCCCTGCTGGTCCTGCTGACGATACAGGGTTGCGAATCGGACAAGGAATTCCTCCGGGAAGAACCGATTACCTTTTACACGGTTGAAAATGCGTTTTCGACATCTGCTCAGATAGACCAGGTGCTGGTTTCCATGTACTCGCAGCTTCGTGATCTATGGGCGAATCCTACCGAAAGGGGGTGGATATTTGTGTGGCGCGGCAATGGTACGGATATGTATGATGTTCCCAGTATCCGGCGTGGAAATACGTTTAATAATTACGGGAATATCAATCCGGACAATGCGGTGTTTTTTGATATTTACAGCGCCTGGTATGAGATGATCGCTAAAGCCAACCTGGCCATCGCAGCCGCGGAGCTTCCTAAAATCAGCTGGTCGTCCCCTGAAGAAAAAGCGTATGCCATTGCTCAGGCGCGCTTTTTTCGGGCCTTTGCTTACCGGAACCTGGGCGAACTCTTTGGCGGGGTATCCCTGGTGACTGAAGTGACTGAGGGCCCGCGTTATGATTTCGAGCGAAGCACGCGTGCCGAAACCTACCAATTTGCCATTGACGAGCTTCTGGCCATTGAAAACGATTTGCCTGAAACTACCTCACAAGGCGGAAGGCTTGTCCGGGGTGCGGCCCAGCACAACTTATGTCAATTATACCTGGCCCTGGGCATCGAGCTGGAATCGAACGGGAGCGGAGGTGACGCACAAGCGGCATATACCAATGCGGTGAGTTACGGCGATAAAGTGATCGACGGAGGCGTTTTTTCACTGATGCAGAACCGTTTCGGAACCCGCAGCGGGGAGGCCCAGGGCAATGTTTACTGGGACCTGTTTCAGGAGGGAAATGTGGATTATCAGGATGGCAATACGGAGTGCATTTGGGCGCTGCAGATTGATTACGAAGCCTACAGGGCGGAAGATGGCCGGTCCAAGCTTCCTTATTCCCGTACCTACGGTCCGGTTTTTCGCGATGGAGCCAAGGATCACCTGACGGGTACCCTGGAAGACGTTGGAGGCCGGGGAATTGCACAGATAATTCCGACCATGTACACACGTGATGTGGTATATGAAGGTAAATGGGGAGATGATATGCGGAATTCGGATATTGTTTTCCGCCGGAACATCATTGGGAACGTAGCGTCTTCCCCCTATTTTGGCCAGCCTGTTCCCTGGGATGTAATCTACAACAGCGGCGGGGATGAGGCTACCAATATGGCCAACCAGAGCCTTTGTTATCCCATATCCTGTAAGATCGCAACCGATCAATACACGGGACTGGACGAAGGGGAGAACCGGAGCAACCTGTTTCGGGATGATTATTTTATCCGCCTTTCCGAAACCATCCTGCTGCGGGCCGAAGCCAAACAGCGTCTTGGAAACAAACCGGGCGCTGCCGCGGATATTAACCTGTTAAGGGCACGGGCACAATGCGGTTACCTGGTTACCGCGGCTGATATGGACGATGATTTTAGCCTGATCCTGGACGAGCGTGCCCGGGAACTGGTTTATGAGGAATGCAGGTGGAACACGCTGCTTCGTATGGGAAATGACATTGCCGTGGAGCGAATTCGGGAATATGCTTTCTGGCCGGAGGCTAACTCTACGCTTACCTTCAGTTACAATTTGTGGCCTATCCCCAACCGGGTGATTGACAGCAATAAAGATGTTGATTTAGAACAAAACCCTGCCTGGAAAGGGCGTTAGAAAAGTAGTATCAAAAAGAAAAGTGGTATCAAATGAATAGGAAATGGAGCGTTGGAGCTGGCTGGGTTTTTGGGGCAACGCTGGCGGTGTTCAACCCTGTGTTTGCCCAGGATGCACCTCTTCAGGTAGCCGGTGAACTCTCTGAAACGTCTTTTGCTGATCCGCCGCCTTCGGCGGGTATCCGTTGCTGGTGGTGGTGGCTGAACGGAAACGTGACCAAAGAGTCAATTACGCGGGACCTGGAAGCCATGAAAGAGAAAGGCTTTAGCGGCGCCTGTATTTTTGATGCAGGCGGTCAGAACCAGCGGGGGAACGGAAATGTGCCACAGGGACCCATGTTCGGCACCCCGGAATGGCAGGAGCTGTTCCGTTTCGCAGTTCGTGAAGGAGAACGGCTTGGACTGGTACTGAGTATGAGTATCCAAAGCGGCTGGAATCTGGGTGGGCCTGACATCAAACCACAGGAATCGGCAAAACACCTGACCTGGTCCGAGACGATTGTCAATGGAAGCGGTCCGGTAAAGTTAGCGTTGCCATTGCCGGCTTCCCGCCTGGGATTTTACCGGGATATCGCCGTGCTGGCTTATCATCGGGAAGATACCTCGTCCATCGCACCCATTTCTGATCTGCGGCAAAAGGCGGCATTTGATGAAGTTTCTTTTTCAGCTACAGACACCCGGCACCTGTTGGAAACGGCCGTTTCCTTGCCAGGCAAGGGTGTTTCGGAAGGCGGCGCGCATGCCGAAGCCGGTGATGTGAGGGATATCAGTCTGTACATGAATCCTGAAGGCGTGCTGCAATGGGATCCACCGGTGGACGGTCGTTGGGTCATACTGCGGTTTGGTTATACGAATAACGGCTCCCATGTATCAACCGCCAGCGGTGACTGGCAAGGGCTGGTGCTTGATTACATGAGCGAAACCCATTTCACCCGCTATTGGGATACCTGGATCAGGCCTATGCTGGAAAGTATTGGTGCCCAGGCGGGAAAAACACTCCGCTACCTGCAAACCGACAGCTGGGAGCAAGGAGGCATTAACTGGACTGAACGTTTCAGGGAAGAGTTCCTGGAACGTCGTGGCTATGACATGTTGCCCTATCTGCCAGTTGTTGCCGGAAAGATCATAGGCAGCCGGGAGATCAGCAATCGCTTTCTGGCGGATCTTCGCAAAACCGTGAGCGATTGCATCTCGGATAACCATTACCGGGTCTTCGCAGAAAAGGCGGCTGAATTCGGTATGGGAATCCAGCCGGAATCCGCCGGCCCGCACGCAGGACCGTTCGATGGATTAAAGAATTATGGGCATAGTGAGATCATGATGAGCGAATTCTGGTCTCCTTCTAATCACCGCCCTACCCCGGAGCAACGCTTTTTTGTTAAGCAAGCGGCCAGCGCCGCCCATATTTATAATCAGCCGCTGGTGGGGGCGGAAGGCTTTACCACAATTGGGAAACATTGGAACGACGTCATCTGGGCGGATATGAAACCTAGCTTTGATTATTCGGTTTGCGGGGGACTGAACCTGGCCTATTTGCATACATTTACCAGTTCGCCACCCGAAATGGGGGTTCCGGGACAAGAGTATTTTGCCGGTACCCATTTCAACCCGAATATTACCTGGTGGAAATATTCGGAGGCTTTTTTTGATTATATGGCACGTAGCCAGTACATGATGCAACAGGGGCAGTTTGTGGCGGATGTCTTGTATTATTATGGAGATCATGTTCCGAACATTGCCACGTTGAAAGACAGCGACCCGGCAGGTGCTCTTCCGGGCTACGATTATGATGTGATCAATGAAGACCGGCTGGAAGTGCTTCGCGTTGCCGATGGTCGCCTGACGCTGCCGCATGGCATGAGCTACCGGGTGCTTGTGCTTCCTGATCATGGTGTGCTCTCGATAAAGGCCTTGCGCAAGGTAGCAGAACTGGCTCGGGCCGGGGCAACGGTCATTGGTTATAGAACGCAGGAGACCGCCAGCCTGGTGGAGTATCCGGAATCGGAAGAGGAGGTGACACGCTTGGCACAGGAACTTTGGGGCAACGCTCCGGTCAGACATGATGCCGGAGAGGCCGGACGAGGTAGCCGAAAGGTTGGGCGAGGTATCGTGGCCTGGGGCTTTACCGCCAGGGAATGGCTGCTGGAGAAAGGGGTACAACCCGATTGTCTGTTTCTCCCTGAATCATCTGACATAAAAACCGGCGCAGGAGAAATACTTCCTGGCGGACCGGATGGCTTTGGATACATTCATCACCGGCTCGGCAATACCGATTACTATTTTATCCGAAGCGGTAACAAGGAATCCACGCGTGCTCTGGTAACTTTCCGGATTGTGGGTCGTCTTCCTGAATTTTGGAATCCCGTGAGTGGAGAGATCAGGCCGGCGACTGCCTGGAAGCAGGAGAACGGACATATCACACTTCCCGTCCGGTTTCCACCCAACGGGTCTTGGTTCATAATATTCAGGAAACCGCTTCCTTCCGCACAACAGCCGGTCTCGTCCAGGCAAGGAGGGACTTCTGCCCGAAATTTCACGGACTTTACACCTGTTCAGACCTTGAACGGTAGTTGGAAGGTCTTTTTCGACCCCCGCTGGGGCGGTCCCGGAAAGGTGACTTTTGAATCCCTGGAAAGTTGGACCAGGAGGCCTGAAGAGGGAATCCGGCATTATTCCGGTTCGGTTGTTTACCACAAGATCTTTTCATGGAAATCAAGCCTTACAGGAAAGCTGTGGCTCGATCTGGGGGACATCGCGGATGTGGGTATTGCGCATGTTAAACTGAATGGACACGATCTGGGAACGGTGTGGTCGCCTCCCTTCCGGGTGGATGTGAGTGGTTTGCTGAAAAGAAGGAATAACCGGCTGGAGATTGAAGTCATCAATAGCTGGCGAAATCGCCTGGTCGGGGATATGTTGCTTCCTGAAGATCAGCGATATACGAAGACTAATATCACCATCCGGGACGACTGGGAATCGCTGGAGTCGGGGCTGCTAGGCCCGGTGACGATCGGCCGCTGATCCCTGCGCCGTCGGATTAAATTTCTAATCTTTCCGCTAATGCGAAGTTCGAGTTTGCGAGTTGCCTCGCAACCTTGAACTAGAAACTCCGTCCCTGAGGCCGGAGTTTATGATTCTAAAAGAAATACGTAAAGCTCCCGGGGGCCGTGCGCCCCGAGAACGAGCGTTTTTTCGATGTCGGCGGTGCGGCTGGGGCCGGTAATGATCCCTGTATAGGAGGGGACTTTATCTCCATACTTCTCTTTCAGCAGGCGAAAGCCATCCTTCAGATCGGTAACCAGCTGACCGGACCATGCCACAACGATGTGTGCATGCGGAAAAACTGACAGACGACGACCACTGGACTGCGCTGAGGACATCAGAACACTGCCGTTTCGGGCGATCAGTGCTTCGCAAAGTGTAATGCCTGCTTCAGTTTCTTCAAAATTATGATCATTGGCCTGGAAGGGGAACTCACAGTTACGCAGCAATGTCTGGAGCTTGTTTTCCCAGCAACAGATATGCTGCCATTTCTTTTCCGCGCTGAGTGTGAGCAGGTTTTCAACGAACTGTAATTCGTTTTCGCAATACACGAACTGCCCGCTTACTTTGGTCAGCTCTTCGGCGAACATAATGTCCAGAGACCCTTCCGGTTCAGGGTATAAAGGAGTAGGTTCAATTTCCGGGTAGGGGTTCTCTCTTTTTTCGATCAGTGCGTTCCTGATCTTTTTCAGCATCCGCTCCTTGGGCGTTGTAATGGGTTTCAATAGTTTTTATTTTTCTTCTTCGGTGGGACTTTCAGCCGGTTGGTTTTCAGGCAATTCAGTGGGGGGCGTACCAGAGGACGCGCCGTTGACGAATTCGTCGTAAGTGGTATGGCTTGCAAAGGGACGCTTGCCCAGTATATCTTCCAGGTCCGATTGGAAAAGGATTTCTTTTTTCAGCAAGGCATCAGCCAGTTTTTCCAGCCCGTCCCGCTTTTCGACCAGTAGATTCTTGGTGCGTTCATAGACACCGGCAATCAGGTCCCGGACTTCATTATCGATCAGTTCCGCGGTTTTCTCAGAATAAGGCTTTCCAAAGCCGTACTCATTTTGCTGATCATTAAAGGAGATATTACCCACTCTGGGGTTCATCCCGTAAATGGTGACCATGGCGTAGGCCAGTTTGGTCACTCGCTCCAAATCGTTCTGGGCCCCTGTGGATATCCTGCCAAAGACAATCTCTTCAGCAGCTCTTCCGCCCATGGTCATGCTCATGCCATCGATCAGTTGCTCGGTCGTATAAAGATATTGCTCCTTGGGTAAATATTGGGCGTAACCCAGTGCGGCCACCCCACGGGGTACGATGGATACTTTTACCAACGGGTCGGCATGTTCAAAGAACCAGCCGGCAATGGCATGTCCCGATTCATGATAGGCGACAATCCGCTTTTCTTCCGGGGAAATGATTTTGTTCTTTTTTTCCAGCCCGCCGATCACCCGGTCAATCGCATCCTGGAAATCCTGCATATCGATCTCGGTTTTATCTCGCCTGGCAGCAATCAGGGCAGCTTCGTTGCATACGTTGGCGATTTCTGCTCCGGCAAAGCCCGGGGTTTGCGCGGAAAGCTTTTTGGGATCCACGGCCTTTGCGGTTTTCAACGGTTTTAAATGGACGCGGAATATTTCTTCGCGGCCATGCAGGTCCGGTTTGTCAATGGATATTTGCCGATCAAAGCGGCCAGGGCGAAGCAGGGCTGAATCCAGCACATCGGGACGGTTTGTAGCGGCCATGATAATAACGCCGGTGTCTGTGCCGAAGCCATCCATTTCCACCAACAATTGATTCAGGGTGTTTTCCCGCTCATCATTGCCACCCATGATCTGGTTCTTGCCGCGGCTTCGACCGATGGCATCAATTTCGTCAATAAATATAATACAAGGCGCTTTTTCCCGGGCCTGCTTGAAAAGATCCCGCACCCGTGATGCGCCTACCCCAACGAACATTTCAACAAAGTCGGAACCCGAAAGGGAAAAGAAGGGCACCTGGGCTTCTCCTGCGACGGCTTTGGCCAGCAGGGTTTTCCCTGTTCCCGGAGAACCTACCAGCAGGACGCCTTTAGGGATCTTGCCACCCAGGCTGGTGTATTTTTTCGGACTTTTCAGGAAATCCACCACTTCCATGACTTCCTGCTTGGCTTCCTCCAGGCCGGCGACATCGTTGAAGGTGATGCTTACCTGTGACTCCTTATCAAAAAGGGTAGCCTTTGATTTGCCAATATTAAATAGCTGACCGCCTGGTCCGCCGGAGCCACCTGCCAGACGCCGCATCAGAAATACCCAAACCAGTATTACGATTCCCAGGGGAAGCAACCAGTATAACAGACCTTCCAGTATTCCATTATTCTGCGCTGGTTCCAAATTAGGTAGGATCTGCTGATCGGCAGGGATTTCCTTCTGGGCTTCCTCCATGTCAGATTCAAGGCCTTCGAAGGTAGGGACATTGAATTTATAATGTGGGCCGGTGTTTTCTCCCAGTGAAGAGGTAGGAGCGTCTTCATACTTGCTATCGGAAAGCGCCTCCTTCTTAAGGTAAACATCTACTTTATATTCTCCAGCTTCCTGGTAAGCCTTTACCATTTCAACATCTCCTGAGACGAGCATTTTGTTCATGAAACGCCCCTTAGTGATCGTTACCGGACTGCTGCCAAAATTATTGAGTAGTTGGAATCCAATGATTATTGCGAATATAATAGCATATATCCACATGAAGTTGAATTTCGGCGGTTTAGGTGCTTTTCGCTTTCCCTGGGGTATTCCTTGTTCTCCCTTTCTCGCTCGCTGTTTTTCCATTTAATTCTTATTCAGTCATTTATCCCCTCAGGGATTGTTCAGTTATAACCTGAGCATACAGGTTTTGTTTGATCGTTGAAAAGCACTCGTGCTGTATTCACGACGCGCTTTGGTAAACCACCTCGGCGTCGCCCCACAATTCTTCTATGCCGTAAAAATAGCGTTTTTCTCCTTTGAATATATGCACTACTACACTGGCATAATCCAGAATGACCCATTCGCTGTTTTCCAGACCCTCTTTATGCCAGGGATCTTCGTGAAATACCTTGTAGATTTCTTCTTCGACCGACCCTGCGATGGCCCGGACCTGAGTGCCTGAATCGGCATGACAGATAATAAAATAATCGGCTACAGCGGTTTTGACATTTCTAAGGTCGAGGCAGACGATTTCCTGGCCTTTTTTTTCAATGATCCCCTTCACAGCAATATCCTGCATCAATCCCGGATCATCCATTCTTTTCTTAAATACCATTCAAATCTTTTAGTTTTGTAAACTTGCTCGCATCATTACTGCTTGCGACACTAAAAT
>DATCYD010000172.1:0-18569 GCA_036570465.1 Anseongella sp. | reverse complement strand
CGCCACATTACTCCTTTTCGCCTCTGTGTTTCAGATTTCCGATGCCACCCAGGCCGTGAACGTGGGAATTCTCCGGGGCATTAAAGACGTAAAAGTCCCCACCCTGCTGGTAGGAATCGCCTACTGGATCATCGGCGTACCATCTGGCTATTTCCTCGCTTTTCACGCCGGCATGGGCGCAACAGGAATTTGGACAGGCTTAATTATCGGACTAAGCCTTGTCAGTGTTTCCCTAACAACCCGCTTTCTTAAGTCGCTGCGAAACCGGCTATAAAAGGTTCACGCTGCGGTTGACGAAGGCGGTTAACTCGGCGCCGGTGAGCATGCCTCTTGAGAGAAGGGCAAGGTCGAAAGCCTGGCGGGCAAGAAGTGATTGCTGCTGCTCATTCTCTGCACTTAATATACGCTGAGTAAGTGGGTGGTTGCCGTTGACCACGACCCGGTATCGATCTGGCAGGTTCCCGTAAAAGCTCATGCCACCGGTTCGGGCCATGTCTTTCATTCGTTGGGTAAATTCATCGATGGTTACCGTTACCGGTGGCTCGTCAGGGCTCAGCGACTCCACCTCAATGGTCATTTCGGAGTTATCGACTGCTTTGCCGAACAAATCCTTTACGCTGGTAACCTGTTCTTCGGTCAGTATGGTTTCCGGGGCGTCGTCACGGGGGATCAGCTTGTCGGCTACATCTGAATCGACCCGTTTGAGGGACGTCTTTTCAAGTTTCTGCTCCAGCTGACTCACAAAATGGTTATCCACCGGAGAATTCATCAGCAGAATATCGTATCCGCGTTTCTGTGCCGACTGCACATAGGCATCTTGCACATTCGGATCGGTGGCATAGAGATACACAAGGTTGCCGTCCTTGTCAGTCTGCAGCTCCTTTACCTTTTCGCGATATTCGTCCAGAGTAAAGTATTCCTGTCCGGTGTTTTCAAGCAGCGCAAAATGGCTGGCCTTTTCATAGAATTTCTCATCGGTAACCATTCCGTATTTTACGAAGAGGCCGATGTCCTTCCACTTTTCTTCATAGCTTTTGCGATCATTTTTGAAAAGTTCTCCCAGTTTGTCGGCAACCTTTTTGCTGATATAGCTATTGATTTTCCGAACGCTGCTGTCTGCCTGCAGAAAACTGCGTGAAACATTCAGGGGGATATCCGGTGAGTCAATCACCCCGTGCAGCAGCATGAGGAAATCCGGGACAATATCTTTTACTTCGTCGGTGATAAATACCTGCCGGGAGTACAACTTTATCTTATTTCGCTGGAACTCCATTTCATCCTTTACTTGCGGAAAATAAAGGATCCCTGTCAGGTTAAAGGGATAATCCACATTGAGGTGAATCCAGAACAAGGGATCCGGTGACATGGGATAAAGTTCCCTGTAAAATGATAGGTAATCTTCGTCTGTGAGATCGGAAGGCTTGCGGGTCCAGGCAGGTGATGTGTTATTAATAATATTGTCCTTTTCAACCTGCTTGTATTTCGGTTTTCCTTCCTCGTCTTCTCCGTCGGGAACCTGTTCGGTCGTGGTGCCAAATTGAATAGGTACAGGCAGGAATTTGCAATATTTGTCCAGGATTTCCTGCAAGCGGTACCGATCCAGAAATTCTTTCGCATCGTCGTTGACATGAAGGATGATATCGGTACCACGTTCCTTGCGTTTCCCTTTTTTGATCTCGAAAGACGTACTGCCATCGCATTCCCAATGTACAGATTCAGCTCCTTCTTGCCAGGACAGTGATTCTATCTCAACCTTGCCGGCTACCATGAAGGCCGAATAGAATCCGAGTCCGAACTTTCCAATAATATCGCCCGTGTCGTTCGCTTTCTCAAATTTCTCCAGGAATTCCGCAGCACCTGAGAAAGCGATCTGATTGATGTATTTCTTTACTTCTTCAGCCGTCATGCCGATGCCGCGGTCAGAAATGGTAATGGTCTTTTTCTTTTCATCAAATGCTACTTCCACGCGTAGCTCACCCAGATCACCACTGAACTGACCCAGGGACGAAAGTCGTTTGATCTTCTGACTGGCGTCCACTGCATTGGAGACCAGCTCTCGCAGAAAGATCTCGTTGTCAGAGTATAAGAATTTCTTAATGATGGGGAAGATGTTCTCGGTGTGGATTGAAATGGTTCCTTTTTCCTGCATGATCTTTTGGTTTGAAACATCAGCTGTTCATCAACTCACATTCCAAACCTGTCTAATCCGTCAAAATGGCAGAAAAACTTATTCTTCTGCAGAAAAGTGCTACCTTGGCGGTACAAGAGGTCATGATCATGAAACCACGCCGCCATTTGCCATCGTTCACGCTTTTGTTCCCCCTCCTGGTCTTCTTCTTGTTTCCAATGTCTTCTTTTACACAAACGCTGCATGTGATGAGCTACAATATTCATCACGGAGCGGACCGGAACGAAGTACTGACCATTGAAGAAATTGGTGACTTTATCAAAAAATCAGACGTTGATCTTGTGGGATTACAGGAAGTGGACAGTTTGTGCAATCGCTCCGGACGGGAAGATCAAATGAAACGCCTGGCAGAGATCACCGGCCTTCACTACGCTTTTGTGCGTCACTTTGGCTATGATGGCGGCGCGTACGGACTGGGAATTCTTTCACGTTATCCGATCTCGGATATTCAGAATCATCGCATCACCTCCCTGTCGAAGTCTGGCAAAGGTTCCCTTGCGTTATTATCAGCAACTCTTTCCCTTCCCGCCGGCAAACAGATACGATTTGCAACCGTCCATTTCGCACTCGACCAACCTACCCGCCTGACTCAATCCAAAGAAACCATGGACTTCGTGAGCGGAGACCTTCCTGTCATCCTTACCGGCGACCTGAACGCCGAACCAGGGCAGGAAGAAATTACGCAGCTGGGGAAGATTTTTGCTTTTGCAGACCCGTCCGGACCAGACACTTACCCCGATCACAATCCGGAAAAAAAGATTGACTACATCCTGATCAGTAAGCAACATCTGAAAAAATTCACTACCGTAAAGGCCTGGAATGACATTCATTACTCCGATCATCTCCCGCTAAGCGCCGTCGTAAGATTGAAACGATAACCACTTTCTTCTGCAACCAGAGCCGCGGAAGGTAATCCGCCCGTCCCGGCAGGCGGTTTGGCACCATTCTGGAAATCCGGCAGGCATGCAAAAGTCAGCTAAGAAAAAAACCCTTCAGCCGCCCCAACATCAGGAAAGGCAGCCTGGTATTGAATCCAAAATGGCCCCCCGGCCCCACTATCAGGGCAAATCGAAAACAACCATGGGGCGCCTTGAAGGCAGGAAGGCCCTCATCACAGGAGGAGACAGCGGGATCGGACGGGCAGTAGCCCTGGCATTTGCGAAAGAAGGCGCAGATGTGTGCATTGCTTATCTGGACGAGCACGGGGACGCAGAAGAAACCCGCGCGGCGATCGGGAAAACCGGCCGTCACTGCCTGTTGATCCCGGGCGATCTCAGTGATGAAAAGCATTGCGGAGAAGTAGTGGAAAAAGCGGTAAAGGAAATGGGTACGATCGATATTCTGGTCAATAATGCAGCTGTTCAGTACCCCCGGGAGAACCCGGAAGCGATCTCCGCCAGTCAGCTAAAAAAGACATTCGGCGTCAATATTTTCGCCCATTTTTATCTTACCAAAGCCGCCTTGAAATACCTGAATGCCGGGAGCAGCATCATCAATACCACATCGGTAACAGCTTACCGGGGAAGCGCCCATTTGATCGATTATGCTGCGACAAAAGGTGCTATCGTTTCATTTACCCGTTCCCTTGCATCAACACTGGCGGAAAAGAAAATTCGGGTGAACGCCGTAGCACCGGGACCGGTTTGGACCCCGCTGATCCCTGCCAGCTTCCCTGCGGACCATGTGGCTGAATTCGGCTCGGATGTGCCGCTCAAACGCCCCGCACAACCGGAAGAGATCGCTCCCTGTTATGTATTTCTAGCCTCGGATGAGACCAGCTATATGACAGGACAGGTATTACATCCCAATGGAGGTGAAATCGTGAACGGGTGAACGGGTAAAACCTGCAGGATTTTTGCGGGAGAAAAAGAAAAAGCATTATGGAACATACAACCATCACCCCTCCCCCTGAAGGATGCGGGGTCGTCAATATTGGAAAACCGGAACGTCTCGCATCAATTGGCCTTGGAATGGGACTGCTTTGCGGCGCGCTGCGTCTCAATGGCTTTTTAAAATACACGCTGATCGTGGGAGCTGGCGGCTATCTGTTGTATCGGGGCCTTACCGGTCATTGTCCGATATCACACTACCTTGAAAAAACCGATATTCACGAAGAATAAGTAAATATATTACTTGTTCTTTAGCTGTATCAGTACTCGTTTTACTTCCTTGTACTGCTGATCGTTAACGCTGATATACTCTTTAAAGCGAACCAGGTCTTGAAGAATTTCCCTGGAATGACGGGGAGCAGCAAAGCTGTGTTCTTTAGCAACCTGCACCATGGCGTCAAATTTAAACGGCTGTTCCTTATATTGATCTCCCCAGGCAAGGGACTCGTAACAGGTCATTGCTTCCTCCAATTTCCCACTTTTCTGGTAGATAAGCCCGGCATACCAGGCCTTTACCGGATGAAGTTTCTTTTTCCGAAAGTAGCCGTCCGCCATCTTCAATCCAACTTGCAAAACACGCTGATTTTCCGATGCAGCTACCCGTTCGAACGCTGCCGGTGTTTGCCAGATGGTGTCTGCCGGAAATTCATCCATCAGTTCCAGCAATAATTTTTCACCTTTTGCAGGAGACGAATGCAATGAGTCCGGCAATAAAGACATCGTCATAGCCTCCGTAAACCTCTCTTCGACGAAAAGTCGCGAACGGTCGTTCTTTGTTTGCACAAAATTTCTGAAGAAGGAACAAACCAACATGGAATTGAAAGGATTCCCATAGCCAAGCCGGGTTAAATCCGGTGGTACCGAACCGGGCACAAGCATGATAAACGTAAGATCGCTGGAGGGTATCCGCAGCAACAAGGCTGCATCGTTGTTATCATATCCAAAGGACCAGTGTAATACCGTGCCTTCAAAACGGGTGGTAAACCACCCGGAACCGTAAGGGCTGCCGGGATAAAAGGGATTGGTAAGCTGTTCGTATGATGTAGCTGACAATAATGCGTTCTGCCCAAGAGCGACCGAATACCGGACCAGGTCGTTCACTGAGCTTTGCATTTCATAGCCATGCTTCCTTTCATCATAACTAAGCAGTGTATGGTCCATGTTTAAGGGCATCAGGATCCGGCGTTGAATTTCTTCTGCCACTGTCTTGTCTGCCCCGATAAAAACATTGAGCACCAGGTTGAACTTGCTGTCATTATAGACAAATTGCGACCCGTGAGGGACGCTTTCGGAGGTATGACTAACGAGGTGGCCGAGGGTGGTTTCTTCGTCCCAGCGGGCTTCATTAAAAAAACGGTTAGGATACCTGGAAAGAGGGTCTTCCAGCGAAAGTTTCCCTTCCTTCTCCATTTGTTTGAGCACGATGGCTGTAAAGGTTTCCGCCACCTCGGCAACGGGAAAAGCATGATCCGCGGTGATGGGTTCATCTTTGGGAGATCCCATTGTACCTACCCCCTTGAAAAACACCAGGCTGTCACCACGCGCAACTCCCACTGCCAGGGCGGGGAGACGCAGAAGCTGGCAATACCCTTCAACGTCGCTCTCAAACGAATCTGTATCAGGCGCCGCTTTTTTATACAAAAAAACGTCAAAGGGTCTGCTTTTATCCTTAAAGATATAATTCTGCGACATCAGGTAGAGGCCAGTGGCCAACCCCAAACAACACAGCAGGCCAACCAGCAATGCTCTTCTCATTGTTCCAATTCCTTGAAACAAATATAGCACATTACCTGTTCACCGTTAGTTTTTCGCCGGAAAGGTCTTCTCAGGGGTATCGCTGGGCGCACTTGTGGCAGCAACTTTTGCTGCGGCGGGCTTGCGCGTCCTTGCGACGGTGACGGGTTTTGCTGTTGCCTTGGGAGCAGCGCTGGCAGCAGCTTTAGTAGCGGCAAGCTTGCGGGTTCGGGTGGCAGTGGCTGTCTTTTTAGCCGGTTTGGCTGGCACACTGCTCACCTTTAAGATAGCTGCCTCGTCAATTTTCAGCTCCTTTGAAAGTTTCTTAGCCAGACTTTTCGCTCCCTTCTCAATCTCCTTATCTAATTTCTTAGAACTACTTCCCAATCTGACGGTTACTTCTTTCAGCTCGTCGATCAGTCTTTCGCTGATCGTTTTGCCTGCTTTTTCCCTTGCTGATTTAACCAGCGCTTTAACTTTACTTTTTTTCATAATATTACATTACCCACCCAATGTACATTATTGAATAGTTAATGTAATATTATCTTTATGTTAAGGATTGCTTTGTTCTTAACATAGCATTATAAATTACAGGGAGATGGCTAGCAGGACGGCCCAGCACTTCGTCTTCCTTCAATGCATCCGCATCCTGGAAAACGGTAGGATCAAGGTCTAAATTTTTGATTCGTTCGGCTTCTTCAAAAACATCATATTCCCGGGCGTCTCCTTCGTTCACAGTAAATACATAGGGAACAGCTCCCCGGTCCATTACTGCGATCCCATCGGGCATATAAACTCCCTTCACATTCCAGCTCTTCAATTCCACCTGTCCATCCTCATTACTGACATCGATCTCATTTCCGGTAACGCTGTAATCCTTGAATCCAAGCGGAAAGATATCCGTAATGGTTTTAGAAGTAATATCAACCCGGGCAATCCCATTATTTTCCTGTAAGGTTACCCAGGCAGTTTTCGAATCGGCTGAAACGGCAACATATTCCGGTTCGATGTCTCTGGCAAAATCATTTGAAGGGCCAAAAATACGGAATCCATCTGTCTCAAGCGCTGCTTGCTGGCTTAAAAAACCTGAAAAATTCACCGTAGTGACCGAGTAATTATCTTCTACCGATATGATGGATATGCTACCCACCGGATCGTTGGTGTAATTACCGCAGCAACCAATTTCCCATCTGAAACACTCAAACTATTGACAGTTCCACCATAAAACGCCATTGGGATGGAATGAATGACAGACATTGCGCCAGGATCTTGAATATCGATCACATCAATCTTGTTGATCCCGCCGTTATTTACAACAAACAGCCGATTGGTAACCGGGTCGAACGCTGAAATTTCAGCTGCACCCTCCTCCCCGATATCGATCTGCCCGATTTCAGAAAAAGTAGAGGGATCCTCATGAACAACCTTCTCACGAGGAGGCACATTATAATCTTGAAATCCTGCCAGAACTATGGCAGAAGCTGCGTTTCCCTCATCCGCAGAGGAAACAGGAAGCGCTCAAACAGTTTCGGTTTGATGGCGAGTTTACCCGGATCGGTACTAATGGTATAATACTCGCCGATCAGAAGAAGCTCTTTCGGGTCACGTTCAATTCTCATCTTCAGAAACCCGTGACGGTTGTCACAGTAGGTTTCCAGTTCAACCTTTTCAAACAGCCTTGCATCTTCGTGTACACGCTCATCCCCAACAGCGGCGACCTTATGCAGATCGGCGTAACCACCCGCTCCCGAAACCAGGTACCGAACCACTTCATCATCATTATAATGCTTGCTGTACCGCTGATAATTATGAACATGACCGCTACAGATAATATGGGGTAACACCCCGGTGACGGCAAAAGCCTTCTCCAGCTGATCAATCATATGCCGGCTGGAACCATGATTGGTATCCGCTGAATAGGGAGCATGATGCAAACAAAGAAACAGGGCCTTATCCACTTTTTCCGGACCCAATGCACGGAGCTCATGCAATAACCAATCGAATTGAAGATCGTCGATACACCCGAATTTGGTGGTATTGCCATACAGGCATATAAAATTGGCCAGTGGCGTGCGTAAAGTCCAATAAACATTGGGCTGGGTTATGCTGAGTCGTTGGCTTCCACCTGAAAAAGGAATTTTATGCGGATGCGAATCGCAGAACACCGCCATATACGCATCCAGGCTATTGTAGGGCACCGGATTCAGGGGATTTATTCCGCCATCATGATTACCAGCCAGAGCATACACCGGAACAGGATAATCTTCGTAGGGTCCAAAGAACTGCGCCGCATACTCGCGCGCTTCGCCATGATCATAAACAACATCGCCGAGATGAAGCAAAAACCCTGGTCCTTCCTTGCCATTGGCCCCATCCTGTATCTGCCCGGCCATCGACTGCGCCACCTGTCGTTGGAATTGAGGGTTCCGGAGACTCCCCGTATCACCTACCATGTGAAACTCCATAAACTCGCCGGTTTCTCCCGAAACTCCCCCCACCTCCGCGATTTCATACCGGTAAGGCCAGTCCCCCCGCGGAGTTGGCAAAGGCTGCAACTCATTCAGGTTATCAACAACGGATTTCAGAAATACAGGCTTTCTTCTCATATTACACTACAAATGTAACACAAGAACGTTAGGCTAGTTTTAAATTAAGTTGATCACTTATCGTTTTCCAACCGGCCTTCTATTCTTGCCTGGCTTATTCTGAAGATGATCACCCAAGTCTTCACGGGCTATTTTGGCTGCTGACTGTAGCTTGCTGATAATCCCGGGGTACATTTGTGCAACATTATACCGCTCACCGGGGTCTCTCCTCAGGTCAAACAAAGCCAGCGAATCCAATAAACCCAGGCTGTATTCGCCCTTAATCCCGTCTTTTCCCGGAAGAACATGTTCATACGAGCGGTATTGGTGAGGAAATACCAGTTTCCATTTTCCGATCTGTACAGCTTCCAGATCGTTCTTCTTATAATAATAATAAAGGGTATCTCTCGGAGTAACATCCCTTCCCCGAAGCAAAGAAAGCATATTGACACCATCTATTTTATGGTCCGGAAGCCTGGCTCCCGTAATCGCAGCCAGGGTGGGTAAAATATCCATGGTACACAGAAGCCTGTTGTTAATGCTTCCCTTTGCAATTTCTCCGGGCCACGAAATAATGCAGGGGATGCGTGTACCGCCCTCCCAACTGGTACCTTTTCCCTCCCGCAGCCCGCCGGTCGTTCCGCCATGATTGCCAAAAGCAAGAGAAGGCCCATTGTCAGAAGTGAAAATGATCAAGGTATTCTGATCGATCCCTTCCTCCTTCAAGACTTTCATAATTTCTCCCACCGACCAATCAATCTCCATCATCACATCGCCGTACATGCCCAGTTCACTTTTCCCCCTGAATCTGGAAGACACAGCCAGGGGAACATGCGGCATGCTATGGGCCAGGTAAAGAAAAAAGGGCGAATGCTTATGGTTCCTGATAAATTTGACTGACTCCTCTGTATATAAGGTGGTTAGCCTGGCCTGATCATCCATGTTTCGTATTTTCATTACCGTATCAGGTAAGTCTCCACCAGATGATATATGCAACAAGGGCAATACCGGCCATTTAGCCTTCGCCTTTCCCGGTTTTGCAGGTGTACCATCGTAATCAATCGGCCACATATCATTTGAATACGGCAGCCCGATAAAATCATCAAAACCCTGGCGGGTGGGCAGGAATTCAGGTAAATGCCCCAAATGCCATTTACCAACTATCTGAGTAGCATACCCTACAGACTTTAACACTTCTGCGATCGTCGTCTCCCCTGAATCAAGACCAATTTCTTCCTTAGGAGTCAATGCGCCATAAATCCCAACCCGATTGGGATAGCACCCGGTCAATAAAGCAGCCCTGGATGCACTGCAGATAGCCTGTGGGGTATAAAACCTGGTCAAGCGCTGGCCATTTAATGCCAGCTTATTAAGGTTCGGAGTATGATAACCCACTGCCCCACCGGTTTCCAGGTCGGTAAGCCCCATGTCATCTATGAAAATGATGATAATATTAGGCTTTTGAGTATCCCTCTGGCGCTGCGAAAACGTACATGTACAACTTAAGCCAAGAAATATGCATAAAATCAACTTTTTCATGCCTAAATTTAGATAAGTTCTGCCTTTTAAAGAATATGAATTTCCCCTGGTCATTATCCTGACTTACCTTAAACGGAATAACAAAGCCCGGCCAAACATGGCCGGGCTTAAGCATAAGTGCCTTGGGTTACCCTATTTGGTATTCTTCTTCTCAATAACCTCCTTACGAATATCTTGCGCCAGGTTTTTGGCTTCCTGCATCGCCTTGCGCACACGCGTTCCGGCGGCAGCATTTGCGTTTTCAAAGAATTTCAAAGCGTCTGTTTCAGCGGAGGCAACAAGCTCCTTCAGTTGATTGAATTTTTCCATTTGTATAAAAGTTTTAGCCAACAAATATAGCATTTCAGTATAAAGTCGGAACAAAGGGGCAGGATATTGTTCACCTGACCAAAATCAGCACATCCCCTTGCAGAATGGCTTGCGGAGCATGACCCATCAGTCGTGGTGGGCATTTTTCTGCGATATTCATAAGAGACAGCGGCTCCGGACGGCACCTGTCCGCGGGCTGCTCCCATTCCCAAACAAAGTCTCTAAAACGAAAAACAATATTTTCATTTCTTCCATATCCTATTTTTTTGTTTTAGCGACCGCTGTATTTTGCCGGTAATGCAACATCCCGGTTTCCTCATCCAATGCCCATATGGAAACTATGTTTGCCGTAAACTTATTGGTTTCGGTATATGTGTTACCCTCTACCTTTAGGATGACATAATCTTTGTTATCATACCTTGATGCTTTTTTTTCTTCCACCGTCGGATAGGGGGCGCTCCGGGTGGCCAGATATAGGTTACCGGCCCTACTCCCAAATTGTTTAATGGCTGAATACACTCCTGGAGGGATAATTTCTTCCCCTTTACTGTTAAACAGCCCCAAATGCTCCTCAATACCGTTTTCCACTTCTTTTTCCAGGGTAACAAGCACAAGCCCGGATTTTAAGACTTCTATTTTCCGGTAAACCGGGGGGAACAGCTCGTTACCTTTCCAATCGACGAGGCTGTATGCCTTGATTTTTTGTCCGGCGGTGTCTGCTCTGGTGTGGAGGTACAGAAAACCCAGGTGTGTAATTTGGGAAATGATCTTTTTTTCGTGTTTATGGACGTCCCGGACAGGAAGTTTGATAGTGCCGCTCAAACTATATTGCGTACCCGCTTCGTTAGGGTCGCCGTCGTGGGGAATGACCGCGAAAACATCAAAAACCCCTTGTGATTTATTGCGATACCTCCCCCCATAATGTGCTTCCAAAACAGGGATGTCTGCCTGCCGGGGGAATAGGATGACGCCATTTACAAGGTACAGACTGGTATGCTGTGCCGGGATAAGAACGTTCTTTCCTTTTTTCAACCCGGTCTTTCCGTCATTGGTAAACAAGTGATAACCCAAACCGCCGAGATAGCTGGCCACTTCATCGCTTGTCATTCTCCCGTAGCTCAGGTACGCTGGGCCGGCGGCTGGCGGTATCGAGTCCGGCCCGGGTAGTGCAAGTAAGCTGTCGATGGCTTTTACTTTTTCTTCCAGGCTTTTATGTCCGTTTTCGTCCAAAAACGCATCGATCCGTTGAAGCTGGCCATGTTGGAAACCGTCTGAAAAATTAGTTGATAATTTGGAGGAGAGCTTGTTGAACTCCAGATCGTAAATATCATGCCGGCCCTTTTCGGGGGAAAATCGGTAGGAGGCTTCTTTAAACTGCTCGTAAAAGCTGCCTTTGCTGGTGTCAATGGTCTGAAAAGCTGTATAAAACGGAATATTTTTGTAAAACCGTTGCTTGCTTAAATTGGATTCATAAGCAATGATATAAGTGTATTGATGAGGAAGGATCTCTTTACCGGTACTATCAATAATCCCCTGAAAAAAAGAGCTGTCGCGGGAAATATAATACTGCTTGTTCTCCAGTTCAAAAGTTATTAAATCATAATAATCAGGTGGAATCACAAATTCCCCCTCTTTATTGATTACTCCATATAAATTACCTTTTCGCACAATGGCTCTGCCCTGTTTAAAACTTCTGGCATAATCAAATTGGAAATCGATTACAACTTTGTTGCTTGCATCAATATAACCCCATTTTTCATCTTCTTTTACTGCTGCAAGCTCTTCGGAGAAACCACTGGCCGAACAGTATATCGGGGGGATGCTTTTGGCATTGTTATATACATTTATGAAGCCACAGGCACTTTGGGAGCAGTTGTCAAAGGAGTCAGCTACTTCCTGTGCGTTTATTGATAGGGCGGCTGTTAACAGAAGCAAAAAGACGGTAGTATGCTTGAATAATTGTATCATTGATTTACTTTTTTTCATTCAGATTGAATTCTATCAATCCGTCTTCAGAAACAAATTGCTTGGCATAAGCTTCCAGTTCTTTGGCTTTTACAGCATTTGTTTCCTGTTCAAATTCGGTGCTGTTCAACTCTTCTTTCGGCTTTGCGGTATTGCTCATTTCCACACTTTTGGCGATATGGTAGGTACCGTTTTCAATGCGAACCACCTTAAACCAGCCAAACCCGCCCTGGCTGCCCAGCATATTGCCTTTTTCTTTATATATTCTATATCGCCCAAAGTAGATGTCGCCCTCGTCCACCCTGGCTTTTTCTGTCATTTCTTGTTGATGGGCTTCCATTTTGGCAGGTGCCTGGATTCCATCATACACCAGGTAACCCAAAAGGCCAAAAGCGAACAGGAGGAACACCCAGCCGAAAACGGTGACCTTAAACCGCCCCTTTTGCGGTGGGATTTTGGCTAATTCCTCCCGGGCAAACTCTTCCATCCGGGACGACCAATTCCGGGTTGGAATACGGGTTTCCGCGGGTGTTTCCAGGTATTCGGCCAGGACCTTTTTGTTCCTCGAGACAAAAAATGCGGCGCTGCCTTCCTGTTGATACAGAGCCAGCACCATGGGGTTGCCTGGATTTCGAGGGTTTTCCAAATGCGTGGCACTCACCTGTTTTATATCAACTTTTGCTATTCTAATCCACATAATTATTGTTTTTAGACCTGTTTAAGGTTATCCTATCATTTCGAAGCAAATTTAAAGGACCGGAAAGGCCTGAACAATGTTCAGCCGCATAGACTGCGACTACAAGCCTTGAGATAAACATATATAAAGTGTCTATGGGATTTACATATTTCGGCCTTTCAAACCTTAATAAAACAACTATTGATAGGGAGAATACAGAAACTTCGCAAAGAGGGCATCATTCGTCGAATTGGCCCCGACAAAGGTGGATATTGACGAAACTTGCATGCAGTAAAAAAAATGGACAAGAACCGACTTGGCGGACTTGTCCAGTTGCGTGGTACCAGCTGGAATCGAACCAGCGACACAAGGATTTTCAGTCCTTCTTCCCTCCTCTTCAGGGATGACACCTAAGCTCTGGTTGCCAGGCAAATATGCGATTTTTTCAAGTCCTTACCAATAGCATCCTTAAGTATTTCTTAAGGTTTACTTCTTCTCTTAATGCACCTCATTAATCTCATTTAAACAAAATTTGAACACAAGGGCCGTCTCAGCCTCATTAGAGGAAGAGTCGTAAATTGAATAAGGATGTAGGCCAACAGTAAAATGTGCATTAAACTTCGATACGTGTTCAGGTGCTTTCTTTCTTCGGTTTTTTAGGATACCAGTTTCATACAGGATACATCCCGGTTTCCAAAAGCTTTGAATAACACTGAATGGAAAAAAATTCATTGTTTTTTAGAAAACCCTTCTTAGCTTTACCTGGAGCCGGTGCATGTGGCGCCAGCTATAAAATACCGATTGGATCGTAATACCCCCTATAACGAACAGGAGCTTGTTGAAGGCTTGTTGCAGAAAAAAAAAGCTGCAATGGAAACCTTGTACGACAGGTACGGCAAGTCCCTTTATGGCATTATCATGAATATCGTGGGGGAAGAAAAACTTGCAGAAGACCTGCTGCAGGAAGCATTTGTCAAAATATGGCGCTCCATCCAGGGATTCGACCGGAATAAAGGCACATTATTTACCTGGATGCTGAATATAAGCAGAAATTTGGCAATTGACAAGCTTCGTTCTAAAAATTTCAGGAATGAACATCAAAACCGACCGCTTGAAACAAACGTACATATTGTTGACTTGCAAAGGACTAACCTTCCTTTTACCGAAAGCATAGGATTGAAGGAACTAGTGGGCACTTTAAAGATAGAACACCAGGCAGTGATTAACCTGGTTTATTTTAAGGGTTACACCCAGGCTGAAGCTGCGGCGGAGCTTAAAATACCGCTCGGGACGGTGAAGACGCACCTTAGAAGCGGGATCCTTGTGCTGAGAAAACTATTTAACGTGGATCACAGGAAGTAAATGGACATACGGGAATACATATCATCCGGTATTTTGGAGCTGTACGCGTGCAACGCCCTTTCCGCTGAAGAAAGGAAAGGAGTGGAAGACGTGGTTCTGCAGTACCCCGAAGTAGCTGCTGAGCTTCGCCTGATCGAGCAATCGCTGGAAGGGTTAGCGGATAAAATGGCGGCGTCTCCCAGTGCAGGAGTGAGATCTGCCATCCTGGATGCCATTTCCGAAGATATAAATGACGACGCGGCGGGTACCGGAGAACCGGCGGTTCCTGCAGGGCCCGCCGGGCAGCCTTCCTTAGCCCGGGAAAGCAACGTGCGCCGGATTAATGTAAAAATATACAAATGGATGCTGGCAGCCTCCGTTGCGCTTTTATTGGTAAGCAGCTACCTGGCCGCCAGCTTCTATACCAAGTGGAAGAGCAGCAGCGACAGAGTGCTGGCCCTGCAGCAGCAGCAGACCCTGCTCGCTGGCAAGAATAAGGTACTAACCAATAATTACCAATCAACCCTGGCCATGCTGCGCAACCCTGCTACCCGGATCGTGACGCTGGCAGGAACTGAAAAACACCCGGAAAGTAAAGCAATGGTTTACTGGGATGCCGGCAGCGGGGAAGTGCTGCTGGACCAGGTATCCCTTCCCGGGCACGACCAGGATCACCAATACCAGCTATGGGCCATAAAAGACGGACAGCCGGTAGATGCCGGAGTGTTCGATGGAGCTGAAGATGCCCTGATATCCCTTAAGACCATCCAGCAAGCAGACGCCTTTGCCATTACCCTTGAACCCAGAGGCGGCAGCGCTGCTCCGACCATGGAGCAAATGGTCGTGATAGGAAATATTTAACCCCCCTTCAAATCCGGGCGTCCTTTTTTTTCGTAAGTGTTTTCATAAATAATAAAAATCCTATTATTATGAAACACGACGATGTGCAAAGTATTTTTCAGCGGTACCTGAACGCTCCCCTTAACAGAAAAAAGTTCTTAACGATCAGCGCCCTTTCCGGGGCCACCCTGGTGTTGGGCGCGCAGGCCTGTAACGACGATGACGTGCCCATGCCCCCGAGCGGAGCAATTGATGTGGGCGGAGGCGATCCGGGCATCCTGAACTTCGCTTATGCGCTTGAGCAGCTGGAAGCCGCCTTTTACATTAAAGCCTGCTCTTCTTTCTACAGCGGGGCGGTCACGGAAGAAAAGCAAGTACTGACCGATATTCGTGATCACGAGATCGCGCACCGCGACCTGTTCAAAGCAGCGCTGGGACAAGGAGCAATTCCTGAATTGGAGTTTGACTTTTCCGCGATTAATTTTTCCAGCCGCGACAGCGTACTGGGAACAGCCAAAGCCCTGGAAGATACGGGCGTTTCGGCCTATAATGGCGCCGGGGCCTACATTACCACGAAAGATTACCTGATCCTTGCGGGCAAGATCGTTTCCGTGGAAGCCAGGCATGCAGCAGCGATCCGTTACCTGCTGAACCCGGGTTCGGCGGATTTTGCCGGAGACGACGTAGTGGATGCAGCAACCGGTCTGGATACATCCAGGACACCCAATCAAGGCGGGTCAAGCAGCATTGTGGCCACTGCCAACAGCTTCCTCGTAACGAAAATATCAGCAACCCAATTACCCTAAAAGCCAAAGTACTCTAAAACTAAAATACAATGAAAGCTCTTAATATTTTTGAAGATATAAGCAAGGACATGCGCGAAAAGGATCTTTCCCGCAGAGGCGCCCTGCGCGAAGGACTGAACATAGGTTTAAAAAGTGCATTACTGGCTTTACCGCTTGCGCTTACCCAGCTAAAAAGCAATAAAGCCTATGCTCAAAGCGGCACCAGTGTACTGGACGTGCTGAATTATGCGCTGACGCTTGAGTACCTGGAAGCTGAATTTTACCAGAAAGGACTCGACAGCAGCGGGCTGATACCCGGCGAGCACCAGGCCATAATGCAGCAGATTGGCAAGCATGAAACTGCCCATGTGGCGGTGCTGACCAGCACCATCAACGACCTTAGCGGAACCCCTGTAGACAAGCCGGAGTTTGACTTTACCGCAGACGGAACATTTGCCGACGTATTCAGTAATTATGAAACGTTCCTCGCACTTTCTCAGGCATTTGAGGATACGGGCGTAAGGGCCTATAAAGGCCAGGCAGGTAATTTGCTCGGAGGGGAAGGCATTACTACCGCTGCCCTTAATATTCATTCGGTAGAGGCCCGCCACGCTTCCCAGGTACGGATACTCAGGATGCAAAAGGGCTGGATCACCGGCAACAACGCTTCCGGACTCCCGGCAGCTATTTACAACGGTGAGGAAAATACCAGTCAGGCAGGAGCGGACATGACGACGGTTACTACCGTATCGGAAGACCTGATAACGGAGGCTTTTGACGAACCGCTCACCATGGAACAAGTACTCGCAATAGCCGAACTGTTCATAAAATAACAAATTTCTGATAAATCCATGGGTAATGGAAGAGGCCCGCATATTGGCAATTTGCCATGGCGGGCCTTGTTTTTAAGCCCGTACCGCATAACGGGCCGGAAACCAAGTAGAAGCGTCCTTTACCGTGTTGTGCAATTAAAATTAAATTTCTTGAATCCGGCTCCTTGGTTTTTTCGTACATAACTACAAGAACCGGTTCTTTTTATTCAACTGCCTGTGAGTTTTTAAGGGTAAGCCGAAAACCTTTAACAGAGTAGGCCTGAATGTTTAAATAGTGACGATTATGGAATTGCAAGAATTGAAAATGGAAGAAATGCAAGCTATTAACGGAGGTGAATCAACCAGCTTTGGCATACTGGAAGGTCTTCATCTTGGAGCGGGTTTTTTGTTTGAGTCGCATGATGACGGAGAATCGAGTGCTTTTGGATTAGAACTGGGACTTGGGCTTGGATCCTTGCTTTCATTCTCATCTGAAGACAACTAGTATAGCGTCAACCGTGCAAGCACGATTGACGCGGCGAAGCTGTCGTTTAAGATGACCTCCAGGGATGATCCCGCCTCGTGCAGGATCATCCCTTTTCATAGTACGCCAACAGCGGGCACAGCTGCCCGGTTCCCATTACCATTACCCAATAGCTGAAAAATGGCTGATAATAACAAGATCTTCCCGTCTGAAATTGTTGAATACACTGCTGAGCGGCATTTCCAGCGGCACAACACCCGGACAACCATTATTTACCAGGTTGTGCTGGCCTGCCTTATCCTAGCCTTTTGTTGCCTGTGGTTCATCAAAGTGGAAATAAGTGTTAAAAGTGCCGGCATATTCAGAGCGGAGACCGGCCGCAACGTGGTGAAGGCCTCAGTTCCAGGAACCGTGGATTCGGTTTTTATCCGTGAAAACAAGTACGTAGAAGCCGGGCAGATATTATTCACCATTGAGTCGGATATACTTGACGAACGCACCGGACTGATAACTATGCGCCAGGAAGACATCGGTCAGCAGGTCGCAGACTTGCAGCAGCTTGTAAGGCTTGCCCGATCAAAGAGCGTAAAACCCCGTTTCCGGCTCGCAACCGGGCTCTACACTCAGCAATACAGTCTTTTCAAACAGCGCGTTTACGAGGCCGAGGCGCGATTCAAAGCTGTAAAACAGCAGTATGACCGTTACAAATACCTTTTTGACAATAAAGTAATCTCGGCCGGAGAATTTGATAAGATCAGCTTTGAATACGAGAATGCCCGGAACGAGCTGGACCTGGTATTCGAGCAGCAGGGAAGCCAATGGCAGGCTGAACTAAACGATCTCACGTTCCTCGTCCAGGAGATCGCTGCACAGCAGGAACAAAACGATAAAGAAGCCGAACTTTATACCGTCAGGGCCGGCCTGAGCGGCACGATACAGCAATTCAACGGAATACGACCCGGCAATTATGTTTCTTCCGGAGAAGTTATTGCAGAGATATCTCCCGATTCCGGGCTTATAGCGGAAACCTATGTGCTGCCGAAAGATATCGGCCTGCTGAAGGTCGGCACACCGGTCCGTTTACAGATAAGCGCATACAATTATCATCAATGGGGAATGGGTACCGGAAAAGTTATTTCCATTTCAAATGATATTTATAAGGAAAATGACGCGCAGCCCTATTTCCTGGTAAAATGCAAACTGGACCAGGACCACCTTGAATTGAAGAATGGCTATGTAGGCGAATTTAAGAAGGGGATGGCTTTCCAGGCGCGGTTCTTTGTGACCAGGCGAACCCTTTTCCAGTTGCTTTACGACAAAACGGACGATTGGTTGAATCCCGATACGGACACGCAAAGACCACAGGTGAATTTATAAGTATGTTAGCCAAACAGCATGACATAACCGACTGCGGGGCCGCAT
>DATCYD010000171.1:0-5029 GCA_036570465.1 Anseongella sp. | reverse complement strand
CTGTATCTTTATAATCAACTATACCTGCGAGTTAACGGTTATTCGTTTGGAGAAACAGCCGCCAATGAAAATCCCAATGTCATCGGCATCTTTGAGGGTGATCTGGGGAACGATAATGTGACCTGGGAAAAGAAGCGATCGGCCGATATCGGCCTGGACCTGAATATGTTCCGGGACCGGTTATCCCTGACGGTGGATTATTTCAGTGAAGTGCGTTACGATCAGCTGGTTTTCAGAGGATCGGTACCAACAATTCTCGGTATCGGATTCTCGCCTACCAATGTGGCCAAGGTTCAGAACCGGGGATGGGACGGACAGATCAGTTACAGGAATAACTGGGGGCAGGTCCAGTACAATGTCACAGGGGTCTTCTCCTTTGCTAAAAATAAAATTCTCTTTCAGGACGAAGCCATCCCCCGATATCCCTGGCTTGCCCGTACCGGTCATTCCATCGGACAGTCGTTCGGCTACACCTGGATCGGTTTCTATGAAGATGAAGCGGATGTAGCTGAAAGCGCCAAGCCGGAAATTGCCGGTATCCGCCCGGGTGATCTTAAATACAAAGACCTGAACGGAGATGGGATAATTAATGAAAATGATATGGGTCCCATTGGTAAACCGAACCTTCCCAATACCACCGCAGGGCTTACCCTGGGGATGGGATACAAGGGGTTCTCACTGAGCGTCCTCTTCCAGGGATCCACCGGCTACAGTTTTCGGGTCGTGGGTGTGGGTATCGAACCTTTCATAGGGCAGCTGCAACCCATTCACAGGGAGCGGTGGACGCCGTCCACCAGCGAAAGCGCCCGATTCCCCAGGTTGAGCACAAACCCCTCAGGGATTAACAGCAGCGGGTCCTTTCCTTCAAATTTTTGGTTATTGAACGTACAGTACCTGCGCCTCAAGACAGTAGAAATGGGATATCAATTGCCCAGCAGGTGGCTGCCACTGAGCATCAGCAACGCTAGGTTATATCTTTCGGCCTATAACCTGCTGACCTGGACCAATTACGATTTTTATCAACAAGATCCCGAGGTTACTTCCGGTTCGGTGGGTGATGCCTATCTGAACCAACGGGTGATCAATCTGGGGCTGCAAATTGGATTTTAATGCAAAGGAATATGAAAAAGCTATTATACAGTTCCTGCTGCCTCTTGCTTGGCCTGCTGGCCGGGTGTGAAAAAGGAGATTTCCTGGATCAGACCTCCGTATCCGATCTGACCAAAGAGAACGTATTCACCGACAGCGCCCGGACCATGGATTTCCTCGCAGGGATCTATAGCGATATAGGCTTTAGCTTCCGGCCGAACAGGTTCGGTACCGGGGGACTGGACGCCGCCAGTGATGAAGCGGAAGGTAAAAGCCTGAGCCGGGGCACAGAATATGTGAAATTTATTACCGGCTCCCTCTCGGCCGCGAATGTCAGCGCTGCTTCCTGGGAGATACCTTACAGGAATATCCGGCGGGTGAATCTTTTTCTTCAGCATATTGACGGGGCGCCGTTTAATGCAACTCAACGCAATTATGCGAAAGCGGAAGCCCGTTTTCTACGGGCATGGTATTATTCTATTCTTCTGAAGCATTATGGTGGGGTGCCCCTGGTGGGCGATACCCTTTACCGCCTGGATGATGAAATTATTACCAAACGCAATACCTACGAGGAATGCGTCAACTATATCGTGGCAGAGTGCGAGGCCGCTGCACAGGACTTGCCACCCGAACATTTCTCTCTGAACCATGGCAGGATTACCAAAGGCGCTTGCATGGCCTTGAAAGCCCGGGTGCTGTTGTATGCGGCAAGTCCGTTGTTCAACGGGAATGGTCCGCCTGCGGATGCTGACGTAAAGGAACTGGTTGGCTATCCTTCCCATGACCCGGAGCGCTGGAAGAAAGCCGCCGATGCTGCCAAAGCCATTATCAACGCCAATTTTTATGAACTCTATGAAGACAACGCAACAGCGCCGGGATTCGGATTTTCAAAGGTCTTTACCCTGCGAAAGAACAGCGAGTACATCCTGGCCGAGATGATGCCCAAGAACAGGTACCTGGAGGCTCTATGGCTACCCCCTTCCAGGGGCAATCCTACGGGAGGTTTTCCTACGCAAGAACTGGTAGATGCCTTCGGCATGTCTAATGGCCTGCCTATTACCGAACCGGCTTCGGGCTATGACGCGGATAACCCCTATGCAAACCGGGATCCTCGACTGGATTATACAGTTGTTCACAACGAGTCACGGCTGCTGCTATATGAAACCCAGCAAAAAGAACTCGTTTATACCTACGCAGGTGCCAGCCCTGATGGCCTGGGCGGACCAGGGTCCCCCACAGGCTATTATGTGAATAAAATGCTGGATGCAGAGGTGACCAATCACATTTTTACAACCAGTTTACGTTGCCTGCCGCTGATCCGCTACGCGGAAGTATTGCTGAATTTCGCAGAAGCCCGGAACGAATACAGTGGTCCGGACCAGGATGTTTATGATGCGATAGAAGCCATCCGAAAGCGGGCCGGGCTTGATCCATATACACTTCCTCCAGGCTTGAACCAGGAAGAAATGCGAGAGGTTATCCGTCACGAGCGCCGGGTAGAGCTGGCCTTTGAAGCCCATCGGTTCTGGGACGTGCGCCGCTGGATGATTGCAGAAGTGACGGATAATAAATCTGTTCATGGTATGCAGATTATCCGGCAGGAAGATGATAGCTATTCGTATCAGCCGTTTACTGTGCGGGAACGCACGTTCAAGCCGGCCATGTACCTTTGGCCGATCCCTCAGGCCGAAATTGTTAAATCTGAAGAGTTGCTCCAAAATCCCGGATGGTGATCCGGATGGGTGGACAAGACGCTATATATAAAAAATATGAACATGAAAATGAACCCTCGAAAGATCGCAACACTGCTGCTTCCGGCGTTGGTGATGGCCATGTTGCTGGCGGGTTGCAAGGCGGAGGAGTTTTACTTCCAGGAGCCGGCCAAGGATATTTCCGGGAACTGGAGAATCATCAAGGCTACCCGCAACGGCGTGGATATTACCAGTCGGGTAGGGGATGCATTTGGAATTACCTTTGGTGAGAACGGAACCACCTACCAGCTGGACGACCAGTCCATTCCCTTTATTGTTGCCGGCAACGGTACCTGGGCCTTTGATGATCCGGCGTATCCCTTTGCCATATCCTTTAAACCTGCAAATGGATCGGAGGAAATAACGGTGCCCTTCCTGTACCCGGTATCGGAAGGAAGGCGGCAGATTCAGTTTAGCTTCAGTCCGGGCTGTAGTACGAATGTGTATGAGTACCTGCTGGAAGCTACCAGTACAACCGAATAAGAAGGAATATCATGAAAACAATATTTAATAAGCAGGTTGGTTTACGATGGAAGCACGCACTGGGCATGGGATTGATCATTTTGCTAACCCAGTGTATCGGTAACAGTGGTGTTGAACAGCCCCTTACGGGCGTCTCGGGAGAAGAAGTAACCATTGTGTTTAAGCCGAAGATCACACCCAATCCCAACGCGGGTGTCGAAGCGAATGTCCGCCTGGTGGTCGGTTTTCTGGCCCCCAAAGGCTGGAATGCTGGCGCTAATACCATTATGAGCTATACCAGTAATATGGGGAACGGCACCATGAGCCGGGTTCCAGCCGGGAGAACTCCGGCTCAGTCGAGCCTGGAATGGCCGGCGGCCATGATGGAGAAAGCCGGGATCGGCGGAAACCTGATCAAAGATATGGAATGGGTCGCCTTCTGGACTGATCAAACGTACAATATCGGTGGTTCCTCCCCTGTAATTGATATCAATGTGACTATCAAGACCATACCCGGCCCGCAGAATATGAAGGTGCAACTAGGCTATTTTGTTGCTTCTACAACACTTCATATCAACAACGCCAGTCAGTGGAGCGTGGTTTTTGGAGAACCCTTTGAAGTAACCGGTGGAGATGATCCCTTTATTGATTATACCAGTCCGCAGCTGGCCGCCATCGATCCCCTGAAGAATACCGATAACGATCTGATAACCATTATGTTCGACGGATCCATTATCCCTACCTCGCTGGACGATGCGGAAGAGGTGTTTCTCTGCGCAACCGCCTATGCGGAAGATGATACACCTTTTGAGGTGTGCGGACAGGCGGCGACTTCCCGGATGTCCAACATAGGTACCCGCCAATGGATGATCGACCTTTGGCCCAGGAAATATTTTGAGGTGCCTGAAGGCGCCACCTTGCAGCGGATCGAGTATTCCTTTACCGACAGCGCCGGCGATAGTACTGTGGTTGACCAGGGATCCGGTCAGCCTTTCATTTACGTGTTCGGCTGTGATTAAAAACGAATGATAACCTTTGAATCTAAGAAAAAGACAGCGATGAACAGACCAAGCGCATTTGCCAGGGCCGCGTTCCTGGGCGTATTCCTCTGGAGCGTTACTGCTTGTCAGGATGAACGGACACCTGCTCCCGACAATAATCCGCCGGTTGACAGTACAACATTTCTGAATCCCCTGCTAAACAGCGGGCCAGACCCCTGGGTCACGCAGCAAGGTGACACGTATTATTACATGCATACCATGGGCAACCGGATTACGCTGAGGGCAGCCACGCAGTTGATGTACCTGCAGCATGCATGGGCAGAAATTGTGTGGACGCCTCCGCTGGGAACCGGCTATAGTAACAATATCTGGGCGCCGGAACTCCACTATCTGCAGGATAAATGGTATATCTATTTCGCGGCAGATAATGGCCAGGATGTGAATCACCGAATGTATGTGCTGGAAAGCTCATCGGAAGATCCGCTTGAGGGCACCTGGGAGATGAAAGGCAAGGTGTCGGATGCGTCCGATAAATGGGCAATTGACGGCACCATACTCGAATATAAGGACAAGCTTTATTTTATCTGGTCTGGCTGGAAGGGCGATAATGACCCCGGAGTACAGCAATTGTACATTGCCCCCATGTCGAATCCCTGGACACTGGAAGGCGAACGGGTGATGATCTCCGAACCTGAACATGAATGGGAAATGAACGGCCTGGTCAAC
>DATCYD010000170.1:0-4361 GCA_036570465.1 Anseongella sp. | reverse complement strand
CAGCAGATACAAAAGTTCTCTTTGAGCTGTAACAATCTCAGGGCTATATATCTCCATTATTTTCTGACCCTTACGTACCGGTTCAAGATGATAATGAACATACATTTTTTCGATACGCCCGCCAAAGCGGACCGGGATGGTGGTCACCCGGCGTGGGTCATAAACGATGCTCCCAACGGTCTCTGTCCGAACTTCCAGGGCTTTTCGTACAGGCGTTGTTGTGCACAGATCAGCACTGCCTGTTGTGATCCGGGTTTCGTGGCTGGTCTTTCCGGGGTGGCAGGAAGCAATCAAAACGGCCAGTGTCGCGATACCAGCCATGTGGCGCAATCCCTTGGTGCGTCCCGCCATTGCATTATTTTTCCACTTGCTTTTCATACTCCACAATGGTTAAATAATAATCTTTTAGTTTGTCCAGATACGCTATCTGTGCCATGTTTAAGGCTTCCCAGGCGTCAATGACCATGGCAAGTTCCTGTTGATTTTGCTCATAGGCCAGCAAGGTGGACTCATAATTCCTTCGCAGCGCCGGAATGATCTTTTTGTCATAATTATCCAATTGCTGACCAAGGGTCCGGATATCCCATGCGATACTCCGGACAACCTCTTGCGCTTCATTCAACATAGCCTCCCGTTCTTTCTCCATCGACCTGATTTCCATCTGTTTCCCCCGGATATTCGATCGGTATGTTTTCGATGACCAGGGAGCAATGGGAATACTGATCATGCCCATAACAGTGTATGTATTCGGCATCATGCCCCCGTAAGGAAGCATGTGCTCAAAACGAAGGCTAAACGATGGTTTACGCTCCATCCGTTCCAGTTCCACCCCCAACCGCATTGATTCAATGGTCCGGTCCATGCGAAGCAAATCGCTCCGGTTTTGAAGAAGGTACGTGGTATCTACCGTCCCCAGGAGTGATTCAGTGGTCAAAAGTGGCGTCAAGACTGGTGTTAAAACCTGCATTCCGGTGTCAATCCGGTAGCGCGTTTCACCGGAGATGTTCATTAATGAATTCAGCCTGATATTCTTTTGGATCATGTTATTGTTAGTCGTTAACAGCATGTTCTCTACTTCATGCAAGCGCCCTTCTGCCTTATAAATGCTGCCCAGGCTACCCTGGTTATAGGGATATCGAATGCGGGCCAGCTTCAACATGGTTTCCATGATCTGCCGGTCTTCTTCAAGCACCTTTTTTTGCTTTTCCAGCACTAACCACTCATAATAAAGGCTTTTGGCCTGCGCCCGCAATTGGTTGTACGCGCCTCGCTGACCTGCGTCTTCGATTGCTGCCCTGGAGGTCAGGTAATCTTCCCTGGCACGTAGTTTTGCCGGATTGGGAATGGCCTGTTCCCCGACAAGCATAAGCATTCCTTTATCGCCATCATTCATAACCGCCTGCCCCGGGTAAGGTGTCATAAAGGTTCCTACTCCAACCATCGGCGCCGACCAGCCTTTTGCCCCTTCGGCATATGCCTGAATGGCTTCCATCTGATAGTCATAGCCCTGCAACAGCGGATTCTTGCTACGAATTGTAGCCAGGATGCTATCAAGGGGCCGGATCTCCTGCGCCAGAACAACAGGAGAGATTAAGACAAGTAAAAGAGCCGTTTTAATGATTTGCATCATACACCTCCAGTTTTCCAAATTTCCTTAATTCATATTCTTTTGTCATCAGGAAGATCAGGGGGGTTACCAGCAGAATATGGGTAGAAGAAGTGATCACTCCGCCAATCATGGGCAATACGATCGGCTTCATTACATCAGTACCTACACCCGCGGCCCACAACACGGGGATCAGACCCAGCAACACGACCGAAACAGTCATTAGCTTGGGGCGAAGCCGCTCCACGGCCCCGCGGATCACATATTCCCGCAGGTCTTTCGGACTAATGGTATCGCTGGAATTCCCCTTTATTGCCACCAATTGTCGCATCGCATCATTCAAATAAATCACCATCACAATCCCGGTCATGACCGCAATGCCAAACAGGGCAATAAACCCCACAGCCACAGCCACAGAAAGATTCACTCCCCAGAAATAAATGATGTAAGCGCCTCCGATCAGTGCAAAGGGCACAGTAATCAGGCTAAGAAGAGCCTCCCGGATCGATTTAAAGGCCATATACAGGGCAAGGAAGATAATAAGCAGCACAACGGGCGCAATCATCAAAAGTGTTTGCCGGCCACGGATCAGGTTCTCATATTGTCCGGCCCATTCCAGGTAGTATCCTTCGGGCATGCCGTTCACCTCTTCGTTGACCGTCCTGATTGCTTCCTGCACGGTATTCCCCAAATCCCTCCCCCGAACGTTGAAAAGCACGGCGCCGCGAAGCATGGCGTTGTCCGAATTAATCATAGGGGGGCCATCCACCAGCCCCAGTTCAGCAACTGCAGACAACGGGATGCTTCCCATGGAAGCCGTCTGAATGGGAATCCGGCGCAGCCGGTCAACGCTGTTGCGGTCATCCTGCGGCAAGCGAACACTGACCGGAAAACGCTTCCGCCCCTCAATGGTTTGTGTAACCGATGATCCGCCGATAGCGCTTTCTACCACCCTGTTCACATCATTCACACTCAGCCCATATCTTCCCAATTGATCCCGTTTGATCTGTATGTCCAGGTACTTACCACCGGTTACCGGCTCCACATATAAATCCTGAATTCCGGTGATGCCTTCCAGCGATTCTCTTACTTGTCTGGAAACAGCGTAGATGGTGTCCAGGTCTTGTCCGAAAACCTTGACTCCCACATCGGTACGGATACCTGTAGCCAGCATATTGATGCGATTAATGATCGGCTGGGTCCATCCATTTACGACCCCCGGAATTTGCAATTTGGCGTCCAGCTCACTGATAATGTCTTCCCTGGTAAACCCTTCCCGCCATTCGGACGGGGATTTCAGCATGACAATGGTCTCTATCATACTCATCGGAGAATTGTCGGTAGCCGTACTGGCCCTGCCTGCCTTACCAAGCACCTCTTCCACCTCAGGTACCGACTTAATGATCTTATCCTGTACCTGCAGGATGCGCTTGATCTCAGTATTAGAAACGTCCGGCAATGTCACCGGCATAAACAGAATGGTCCCTTCGTCCAGTGGCGGCATAAACTCCGTACCCATCCGCATCAGCAGCGGAACAGAGATCAGCAACGCCACCACATTGATTGCTATCGTCGTCTTTCGCCACTTCATGACCCAGTGAATCATGGGCGAATAAACCTTTCTCAGAAAACGGTTCACCGGATTTTGGTCTTCTCTCCGGAATTTCCCCTTCATAAAAAATGAAATGATCACGGGCGCAAGCGTAATCACCAGGAGTGCGTCCACGATCATGATAAAGGTCTTGGTAAAGGCCAGCGGATGAAACAATTTTCCCTCCTGCCCGGTAAGCAGAAAAACCGGCAGGAAAGAAGCAATAATGATCACTGTAGAGAAAAACACACCTCTGGAAACCTGTTTACATGCTTTTGCAATGATCTGTAACCGTTCCTTCTCCGGAATAAGTTTAAGTTTTTTTTGCTTCCCGTTTCCGTTCAGTTCCTCAAAGCGCTCCGAAAGGCGCTTGTATGAGTTCTCCGCCATAATAATCCCGTTATCCACGATAACGCCGATCGCCAGGGCAATACCGGTCAGGGACATGATGTTGGAAGTGATATCAAAGGCGTTCAGTAAAATGAAACTCGCGGCAATGGTAATGGGAATCTGACAGACAATGCTCACTGCACTGCGCCAGTGGAACAGAAACACAAGGACCACCAGCGAAACAACAATCATTTCCTCTACCAGGGTACGCTTGATCGAGGTAATGGATTCATTGATCAGCTTGCTGCGGTCATACACAATATTGAATTCCACCCCTTCCGGCAACCCCTTTGCCACTTCCTTCATCTTTTCCTTTGTACGTTCGATCACTTCTGCGGCATTTTCTCCGTAACGCATCACCACAATGCCCCCTACCGCTTCCCCTTCGCCGTTCAGATCAAAGATCCCTAACCGGCTTTCTCCGGTCATTTGTACCGTAGCAATATCTCTGATCCGAACAGGAACAGCGTTATCGGCTTGCAACGGAATGTTGCCGATGTCTTCCATGTCCCGGATATACCCCCCGCTGGTCCTGATCATATATCCGATGTCACTCATTTCAAATTTGCGTCCTCCGGTTTCATTGTTATTGTTCCGGATAGCATCCATGACCTCTGAGAAGGAGATCTTATAGTAGGTAAGTTTATTGGGATCAACCGTCACCTCATACTGCTGCTGATAACCTCCAAACGAAGCGATCTCGGCTACTCCCTCCACGTTCTGGAGTGCAAATTTGACATACCAATCCTGAATGGCACGCTGTTCACCCAGGTC
>DATCYD010000169.1:0-7278 GCA_036570465.1 Anseongella sp. | reverse complement strand
CTTTTTATTGGTGAAACAAACCGCGGATGGGGGTCGGCAGGAGATGCCAATGAGGGGCTGGAACGCCTGGTATGGAATGGGGATATGCCTTTCGAAATGAAAGCGGTTCGAGCGATGCCGGACGGGTTTGAAATTGAATTTACACAGCCTGTTGATCCTGGATCTGCCGGCGACCTGGCGTCCTATTCGGTAGTGAGCCATACGTATAAATACCATCCGGTATATGGTAGTCCTCCGGTGGATCAGGAAAGTTGTAAGGTAACTGGCGTGAAGCTGTCTGAAGACGGGCTCAAGGCACGGATCGTTGTGGAAAACCTTCGCCCCCACTATGTGCATACCATCAGCCTGGAAGGGCTTCGTGAAAAAGATCATTATTATTCCCTGGTTCACCCAACCGCCTATTATACGCTTCATGCTATTCCCAACGGGAAGAAACTGGCTGCAAGCGAAGTCAGCAAGAGGGATTCTTCGGTTCCCCCGGTAACTGCTTCTTCGGAAAAAACAAAGGAGAGCGGCCCTGCAGGCCCGGCCCTGTCCAATGACGGACAGGCAGCAAGCAAAGTGGTTCCGGCGGTATCGCTGAAAGAAGTGAAGGGGCTATTAGCCAAACATACGTGCATCGCTTGTCACAATGCTGATAAGCGGCAGGTTGGCCCGGCATACAAGGATATTGCGAAAAGAAAGTACAGCAATGAAAAGATCGTGGAGCTGATCCATAACCCAAAACCGGGAAACTGGCCTGATTTCGCTACGGAAATGCCGCCTATGTCGCATGTACCCAAAGCGGATGCGCTGAAGATCGCCACTTATATCAATTCACTGGCCGAGTAAGATTTTTCCAGACAAAAAGGGACATCTTTGAATACATAGAGGTATCCCCAGGCGAGGATGGGTACCGTTGAAAAATAATAGCTTTGAATATGAAAAATGAAGATTTTTCAATCGGGGATTCTTCCCGCGGAGATTTTTCCCGCCGGCGTTTCATCAAGGGGGTAGCTGTTTCCGCCGCCGGCTTTATGATCGTACCTCGGCATGTATTGGGAGGCAAGGGCTACCTTGCTCCCAGCGATAAAATTACCGTTGGCATGATTGGAGTGGGCGGAAAAGGACGACAGAATACGGGTTCGCTCCTGGAACTTGAAGATGTGCAGGTAACTTGCCTGGCGGATCCCGCTCCTTATTGGGATCTGAAGGATTTTTATTACAGATCCAAGGCGGGCCGGCTACCGGTCAAGGAAATGGTAGAAGCACATTATCAGACTAAAACGCCTTCTTACCGGGTGAAGGAATACCTGGATTTCCGGGAAATGCTTGAGAAGGAACGCTCGCTGGACGCCGTGGTCTGTTCCACGCCTGACAACACCCATGCCTACGTGACACTGAATGCGCTTCGGGCCGGGAAGCACTCATATTGTGAAAAGCCACTGACTCATAATATCTGGGAAGCCCGCAAGGTTCGGGAGGTGGCTGAAGAAACCGGACTTGCCACGCAGATGGGCAATTCGCTGCATAGTGGAGAAGGTATCCGTCAAACGGTGGAATATCTACGCGACGGTGTAATCGGCCGGGTGGAAGAAGCGCATACCTGGGTTCCGGCACAGCGCTGGAACCCAGGCGTGCAGGGAATCCCGGAAAGCCCGGTATTGAGCGGGGAGGACATTGGCTGGGATTTCTGGCTGGGTCCTACCCCATTTATGCCGCTACATGAAGAATATGTGCCGGTGGCCTGGCGGGACTTCTGGGCATTGGGATGTGGCGCACTGGGTGATTTCGGTTGCCACGACCTGGATCCGGCGGTTTGGGCCTATAACCTGCATACCCCTTCAAGCGTGCAGGTATTGCCGGCTGGCTATAGCGACGAACACATTGCGCCTTATGGCGAAATCGGCTACTATTATTATGAAAAAAACGGCGACCAGCCGGACTTCAAACATATCTGGTACTCAGGAGGGCTTCAGCCGCCCCGGCCTGAGCTGCTTCCTGAAGATGCCAAATTACCTCGAAGGGGGTCGCTGTTTATCGGAAAAAAAGGAATTCTGGTCACCGGAGCCGGTGGTTCCAAACCCACTATTTATCCGGAAAAACGACGCGAACGGTATAACCCACCCAAACCGGAGATCCCCCGCTCAAACGGACATTTCCGCGACTGGGTGGATGCGATCAAGGGTGGCTCTCCGGCCAGTGCCAACTTCAGTTATGGAGCCCGCCTGACAGAATTAACCCTCCTGGGCGTGCTTTCGCTCCGGCTGGGTGGAAAAAAGATCCATTGGGATTCGGCCAATATGAAAGCCACCGGCATGCCCGAGGCCGATCAATACCTGCGCGAGCCGGTACGTCCCGGATGGGAAATGGCTTAAATAATGTCCTAAAAACCATATTCATGCATGATTCTTTAAAACGCCCACTCGTTCTGATCCTGATGATGACCGGAATTGCAGGCGCTCAGAACGCTGCCGCCCAATCTGCTGAAGTAATTCATTTATGGGGTAACGTTCCCGGTGAAACCGGTCCAAAAGCGCCTCATGAACTTTCGGACAATACCAGCAGGAATGTCAAGCGTATAGCCCGGGTAACCGACCCGGTGTTGCATGTTTATTCCCCCGCACCGGAAAAAAACCGGGGCGCTGGCGTGATTGTTTGCCCGGGCGGAGGCTATCAGATTCTGGCCATTGACCTGGAAGGGCATGAAGTAGCCAAATGGTTAAGCAATCTGGGATTCACAGCTTTTGTTCTGGAATACCGGGTTCCCGGCAAACCGGATAATGCGTTACAGGATTTGCAACGGGCTGTTCGTGTGGTGAAAAGCAGGGCGAAGGATTTTGGAATTCAGGATCAGATGGTAGGCGCTATTGGCTTTTCCGCCGGCGGAAGCCTGGTGGCCCGCGCCTCTTCCCGTTATGAAGAAACACTCTATTCCCCACAGGATGCGGCGGATTCCTTGTCTGCCAAACTTGGTTTTTCAATGCTGATTTACCCCGCATATCTGGATAAAGGAGAAAACCGGAGCATTACGCCTGAACTCAAAATCAATGAAAATCACCCGCCGGTATTTCTGTTTGCGACCGCTGACGATACTCACGGAAACAGTACCCTGGTGATGGCCGGGGCGCTCCGGGATGCAAAAGTGCCGGTTGAGCAGCACCTTTACACCGAAGGCGGTCACGGTTATGGCTTGCGCCCGGGCAATCCGGCGGCCGAAGCCTGGCCGGAACTTGCCCGTAAATGGCTCAATGCTCTTATTTCTCCAGCAGAAGCTGATCAATAACCGGGATAGCCGCTTGCTGGTCTTCCCGCAGATTGCTTTTTCCTTCTAATTCCTTTTTTGTCTTCTTCAGAATGTCCGCTCCGCCGTCTTCAGTGGCTGCGATCCGTTGCATCGTATAAGTAAGCAGGTTAGGAAGCTCCGCTTCCAGAGCAATGGTTGCCGCGCGTTCGGCATCCACTTCCACCATCGGTTCCAAAGCGTACCATACCATCAACGGAATATTATGGTCGTTGAAATCTTCTTTATGTACACTAAGATTCTTCAGGATATCCCAACACTGAGCGGGCTCCAACCGCTGCAGAGCAGAAGCCAGATAAACCCGTACCATGGCTGACTTATCACCCGCGGCCATAGAGGCGAATTTTTCCTGTCCGGTATTGGAAATCTCTTTGTCCTGAACCATCAGCTGAATGGCCCATGAACGAACGTATTCATCCGGGTTGTCCAGCAGGCCCAGGTACTGCTCTTCACTAATGCCATCGGTAACAAACAACGCCCATAAGGCTCGCAGTTTACGGGTAACATCCGGATTGCCGTTCAGGATCTTCCAAAGCGCTTCATGCACCTCGCTTCCAGGTTGGCGTTCCTGAAGGAGCCTCCGGGCATGACGTACATACCATTCGTTCTCATTCAGTTGCAATTCTACCAGTTCCAGGTCAGTCTTCTTGCTGAGATCAACCTGCACCCATTTATCATCCTTATGACTGATCTTATAAATACGGCCCAGGGTCTTGTTGTGAACATCCGGATTGGGATTATGGCACTGGTTCTGATCGTACCAGTCATGAACGAATACCGATCCGCTGGGAGCGATCTGGAAATTCAGCCAGAGTGACCACAGGTCGTTGGTGACGATGAGATCCTCGCCGTGGGCCGCCGTGTAGCCTGAACCCGAACGGGAGACTTTATCCTGATTCACCCGGTGTCCGTGAATATTATTCATAAAGATTGAGTTGCGATCAAGGCCCCAGCTCTTGTTGCCCAGATAGAACATGGCCCCGGCATGCGCGTGTCCGCCGCCAACCGAAGCCGACCGGAAGTTCCCCGCATGCGGACCAGCATCACCTATCCAGTGAACGTGATCGGCAATGGTCTCAATATCATCGTATGTATAAGGATTAAAGTGTTTTCCACCCTGGCGGAAGTAACGCGCACCCTGGATCATGTGGTATAAATGCGGAATTACGCAGGCCGTGATGAAGGCATGACCATAATCGTTGAAGGTGAGGCCCCAGGGATTACTTGTGCCGTGGGCGAATACTTCAAATACATGACGCGTCGGATGATAGCGCCATACACCAGCGTTCAGGCCGATGCGTTCATCGTCCGGAGTTCCCGGTTTGCCTACGCGCGAATGGGTGAACACGCCATGGTTGCCGTACAGCCAGCCGTCCGGTCCCCATTTAAAGGTATTAAGCGTTTCATGCGTATCCTCGTAGCCAAAACCATCCAGCAGGATTTGCGGCTCTCCGGCCGGCTTGTCGCCACTTTCGTCAATCGGAATGAACATAAAATAGGGAGAGGCCCCAACCCATACCCCACCAAAGCCCACTTCAATGCCGCTCACCAGGTTCAGTCCGTCAATAAAGAGCTTTCTGCTATCCAGGGAACCATCGCCGTCGGTATCCTCGAAGATCAGGATCTGGTCCTTGCCCTTCCCCTCCTCTGCCCGAACAGGATAGGTATGTGATTCAACCACCCACAAGCGGCCCCGGTCATCCATGGCCATGGCAATGGGCTTGGTAATATCGGGTTCGGACGCAGCCATTTTTATGGTGAATCCTTCGGGCACAGTCATTGCCTTTGCTGCCTCGGTTCCTGAAAGGCCGGCGTTAGGCACCACGTCCCGTTCCGGAAGAATAATAATATCCGAAGGGCTTAACTCCTTCAGATATTTGGGACGTTCATGATGAAACCGGAAATCGTCAAATGAAATATGTGACCAGCGATTATCCCCGATGTAGTGAATCTCAGGCACCTTGCCCGTTTCTTCATCCACCAGGCGGATAAACATTTCCTTGCCCATATAAGGCTCAAGATTCACCACCACAGGACGAAAAGTACCCTGGTTTTTTCCGCGGACATGCCCCACATTTACGGGGCCGGATATCTTGAAGAAAGCAGTATCCTGCCCGGTCAGCACCAGTTCTACATGAGTACCTTCCAGGGCGCCGCCAGTTACTTTGAACGATGCCCAGGGAGCGGTAATCTCAAAAGTTTCCGAGGTGAGCGTACCGGTAGCCGCATAATTACTGGTACCGCCGCTGGTGACATAGTAGTCGCCGCTTTGTTTCAGCTCCATGCTGTCAGGATAAAAGGGATCCGGATCAAACGCCACGGATTTTGCCGTAAAGGCATTGCCGGTCGCTTTCCAATCCTGCAGGCTGGCCCGTTCAAATCCAAGATTCAATGGGCGTCCGTCTTTTCTTGGGGAAAATCCTTCATCAGTCACTACCTGATCAAAGCTTTCGACAATCTCCAGCCTGCCGTTCATCATCTGACGATGGCCGGGAATACTGCAAAAATACACGTCGTTCTCCAGGGCTTCAAAAACGATCACGGCGGTATCGCCTTCTTCTACCACGGGCTCACTGCGCAGATCCAGCGCTTCCATGACAATGTCATGAGCCATCAGTTCACCGTTGATCAGCGTTATTTTTACACGTTCGCCTTTTTTGGCGCGCAGGACGGGATTTCTGATACCGTTAATATCACCCCCAACGCCGGTATAACCGGTCATTTTGGAATTCAGTACGTATTCCCTGTCAATTTTTTTCGCGTCAGCTTCCGCTTCTTTGTTTTGTTGATTGACACAGCCTTGAAAACATGTTGTGATTAACAAGGCAACAAATAATAAGCTATTCCTGGTTAGGTTCATGGGTTAGGAAAAATTAAATTAAGCAAGTTTAGGGAACCATCGAGGAAAAAAGTTCCATTTTCTTCTCTAAAACTGACTATATATTGCCATGTTGCGGTGAAGCAACATCCCTCAGCGGATAAATTTGTCCACATTTTCCTGCGTAACCAGCTGAAAGGGGATAAAAATGGCTCGTTCCTGAACGGAATCGGGATGATGAATAAAATCCAGGGCCATTTGCACTGCCTGCTGCCCCTGGGCATCGGCGTCCTGGTACACGGTGGCATCCAGACGTCCGTCCTTAACGGCTTTAAGTGCGTCATCAATGGCGTCAATGCTAACGACAATGACTTTATCTTTCAGCCCGGCTTGCTCCAGGGCCTGGAGGGCGCCCATCCCCATTTCATCGTTCTGCGCAAACACAGCATTAATTTTATCGCCATAGGACTGAATCCAGTTCTCCATCAGGCTCATGGCTTTGGCACGGTCCCACTCGGCGGTTTGTTCTGCCAGTATCCGGATGTCCGGATATTTATCCAATACCGTTTTAGTGGCTGCGGCACGTTTCAACTGGGCGGCTTGTCCCATATAGCCGTGCATCACCACCAGATTCCCTTTGCCGTTCAGCAGCCCGGCAATATGTTCAAGAGCGATTTCGGCTGACTCTTCGTCCCGTGAACCAACAAATCCATCAGGCTCAGCGCTGGTTTCCGAATTAACATTAATTATGGGAATTCCCGCTTCCCGGGCCTTTTCAACGGCTGGTGAACTGGCTTCCATTTCACATGGGTTCAGGATGATGGCATCTACGCCCTGTGCAATGAAGCTTTCAACCTGTTGTACCTGGTGAACAGCTGCCCGCTGGGCATCGTTAACGATCAGGCGCACGCCCTGTTCACCGGCAGCTCCTTCCATCGCATCCTTTACTTTCACGATAAACTCCGATTGCAAGCTCAGCATGGAGACGCCAATTACCGGCTTTCCGTCATCTCCCCCACCCCCCTGGCAACCCGCCAGCAATCCGGTGGCAAGCACCGCCGCGATTCTCATCTTCATCTTATATATCATTTTCATTTCGCTAATTATTTTTTCCGGTCGATCAGCGCCGCAGCGATGATGATGGCTCCCTTAATGATTTGTTGATAGTAGGAAGAAA
>DATCYD010000168.1:0-9496 GCA_036570465.1 Anseongella sp. | reverse complement strand
CCAATTCCGGAAGCCCGGATACTCACATCCGCCGGCGTTATGGCAACCGATCCGTATTTCGCCAGCGATCAGTACGGAAATCCGGTCCTGTCCTGGACCGAACAGCTACCTGGCAGCGAAGACTACCTGCTGAAATACGCCGTTTTCGACCCATCGGAAGGCTCATTCGGGCCGGCTGTGAGCGTGACAACTTCTGCCAGCACCAACACCACGGCGGAAAGTGCAAATAAAGTAGCATTTAAATCAGACGGAACCATCATTGCTCTATTTGGTAAACGGTTCAACGACCCGGAAAACCGTTTTGCCGGGGCCATCCAATACAGCCTTTCTACCAATGACGGAACCACCTGGTCTGCCCCGCGATACCTGCATTCTGACACCCTGCACCAATACGGCCGGAGTTTTTTCGACATGGCCACCCTGGCAAATGGCGAGGTGGGAGCCATTTGGCTGGACGGACGTTATGGCGAAGCCGACACGGGTTCTGCCCTCTTTTTTGCAAGTACCATCCCTGAGGGTGGTTTTGGCATGGACAAAATGATCGGAGAAAGCACCTGTGAATGCTGCAGAACCGATCTTCTGGTTGATTCAGCAGGAAGGATCCATATTGCCTACCGGGATATTCTGTATCCTCCCTCCCACTTTGGGAAACAGGTCCGCGACATGGTGTACAGCGCATCCCTTGATACCGGCCGTACCTTTAGCGCACCCGTCCGTATCAGCGTTGACAACTGGGAAATCGAAGGTTGCCCCCATTCCGGCCCATCTCTGGCCGTCACACAGGCGGGTATCCAGGCCGTTTGGTTCACCGCTGGTCCAGGCAGCAATTCCCACCCGCTCATGCAAAGCTCTTCGGCCGCGGGTATTTACCAAACCATCTTACCGCTTGCCGGTAAAACACCGGAAGAACAGGCGGCATGCATCGCAGCCGCCCCATCAAGGGCATTAATGAAGGGGAAGCAAGGGTTCAGCGCCAGGGAACTGGTGGATTCTTCCGGACGGCATCCCCAGTTGATCAGCCTGCCTGGCGGGGGTACCGCGCTGGTGATGGAACAACCGGACAGGAACATTCCGCACGAGGAAGCTGCCGGAACCGCTCAAACCAAAAGTGGCGGGAATGCTGCACATGCCGGCAAAGCAATGGCGGGCCATTCCGGTCATGGACAGGCCGGGGCCTCCGGTACTTCAACGATCGTATTGCGATTAAATAAACCAGGGAAAGATCCGGTCCTGATCCAGCTGACTGATGGAACGGGATACGCCCATCATCCGGTACTGGCCGTTCCGGGAGCGGGAATGCTCCTCACCGCCTGGGTGCAAGAAAACGACGGCGCTCCCGGGATCAGGTATAGCCTCACCCGGTGGTAACCGCAGAGGTCCCTTTGTGACGGATGGATGATCATTCTTTGGACCGGTTACCCGAAACCAGTCTCTTTTTCACCGGATGTTTCCGGACACGGCATCAGCTTTCTTTGCTCATAGCAGCGAAATGCCGGTAAAAGAGCGGGATGGTTTCGATGCCTTTGTAAAAATTGAACAGGCCGTATTTTTCGTTAGGTGAATGCAGGTTATCGCTGTCGAGCCCAAAGCCCAGCAGTACCGCCTTTACGGCCAGTTCCTTTTCGAACAGAGCCACAATGGGAATGCTTCCACCCCCACGGGTAGGAATGGGCTTTTTCCCGAACGCTTCTTCAACGGCCATTTCCGCGGCCCGGTACGCAGTGGAATCTGTAGGTGTGACTACCGCCTCGCCACCGTGCAGGGCCGTTACCCTGACATGAACACATTCAGGAGCGGCCTTTTTAAAATGTTCCTGGAATAATTGCTCAATCTTTTCGGATGACTGATTAGGCACCAGGCGTATGGATATTTTCGCGTGCGCTTTCGAGGGAAGCACGGTTTTGGCACCTTCCCCCGTATAACCACCCCAGATGCCGTTGACATCCAGCGTAGGACGGATCCCTGTACGTTCGGTAGTTGTATAACCGGCTTCTCCCCAAACCTGCCGGATGCCCAGGTCCTTTTTATAACCGGCTTCATTAAAGGGAGCCTTGTTCAGGGCTTCCCGTTCGGTAGCGCTCAAATCTGCCACATCCTCATAAAATCCCGGAATGGTAATCCGGTTATCCTCGTCGTGCAGGGAAGCGATCAGTTTGCAGAGAATATTTACCGGGTTTGCCACTGCCCCGCCATATACACCGCTGTGCAAATCACGGTTGGGACCGGTTACTTCAACCTCCATATAAGCCATGCCCCGCAATCCTGTTTCAATGCTGGGATGCTCCATACTGATCATGGCCGTGTCTGAGATCAACACCACATCGGCGCTCAGCCGTTCCCGGTTATCCTTCACAAAATCTTCCAGGTGTTCAGAGCCCACCTCCTCCTCCCCTTCAATCATAAACTTAATATTGCAGGGAAGCAAGTCTGTTTCCGTCATTAATTCCAACGCCTTGACATGCATATAGAACTGTCCTTTATCATCGCAGGAACCCCGGGCAAAAATAGCGCCTTCAGGATGTTCCTCCGTCTTTTTAACCACCGGCTCAAAAGGCGGCGTAACCCAGAGTTCCAGCGGGTCGGGCGGCTGCACATCATAATGCCCGTACACCAGCACGGTAGGCAGTTTCGGATTAATGATCTTTTCGGCATACACGATCGGGTAGCCTGCGGTTTCGCACAATTCTGCTTTATCCGCCCCGGCTTCCTCGAGCTTTTCCCGCACATAAGCAGCCATTTTGTGCATGTTATCCTTCTGCGCAGGGTCGGCGCTCACCGAAGGAATCTTCAGCATGTCGAATAATTCATTCAGAAAGCGTTCTTTATTCTTGTCTATATAAGCCTTTATCTTTTCCATTCGATCGATCTTTAAAAATCAGATTAACATCCAGGGAAGGTTTACAGAAAACTTTCCAGCGCCAGGCGGTATGAATCCAGTCCAAAACCACTGATCACACCCTTGCAATTCTTAGCCAGATACGAATGATGCCGGAATTCTTCCCGGGCATGCACATTTGAAATATGGACCTCTACCACCGGCGTTGAAATAGCAGCGATGGCATCGCCAATGGCCAGGGAAGTATGCGTGTAAGCGCCCGCATTCAGCACAACCCCCTCAAAACTGAAACCCACTTCCTGTAGTTTGTCCACGATCGCCCCTTCTGAGTTGCTTTGGAAATAATGGATATCCAGCTGCGAATACTGTTTCCTTAATTTCTCCAGGATCTCAGCAAACGACCGGCTGCCATAGACAGCAGGCTCCCGCGTCCCCAGCAGGTTCAGATTAGGTCCGTTTATGATCTGTATCTTCATAATCAACAAACTTACTAAATTTTCATTTTGCCTCGAACCGGAAAGAAATTTTACATTTACTCACTTGTGTTGGTAGATTTATTTCTACATTGCATGGTATTATGTATTATTTGTGAGTAATTCACACGACTTAAAATTAGCCATAAACCATGAAAACCGGTTTTTTTTCCCGTCTCCGGGTCACGATTATCACCGCCATGTTAATTGCCCTGCTCTCCAGTTGTAACTTCGGAGGGCCGGCGCCTGAGCCTGTTCAGCTTCAACAAGGAGCTCATATTATGCTCATTGGCGGAAATCTTGGATCCCGAATGATGAATTATGGGTACTTCGAAACTGAATTGCATATTCGATACCCCGCTAGTTCCCTTTATATCCGCAATATGTGTGATGGCGGAGACACTCCGGGCTTCAGGCCGCATGCCAGCCGAAACTCCCCCTGGGCCTTTCCGGGAGCTGAAAAGTTTCAAACCGAATACGCAGCTAATTCACACAGCGAAGGACATTTCGAAACGCCCGATCAATGGCTTACCCGTCTCAAAGCCGATGTCATCATCGGGTTCTTCGGGTATAGCGAATCTTTCCATGGCGAAGAATGGCTGGAGAACTTCAAGGGAGAACTGGACGCGTTCATTAAGCACACCCTCGCCCAGCAATACAACGTGCAATCCTCCCCTCAGTTGGTGATCGTGTCTCCTATCGCCTTCGAAGATCTTTCGGATATACAGGATCTTCCCGACGGAAAAAAAGAAAATGAGCACTTAAAACTCTATACGCAGGGAATGCGGGAGGTATGTGAAGCCAATCAGGTACGATTTATCGATGCGTTCGCCCCCTCCCTTAGCTGGTATTCGAAAAGCGATGTTCCCCTGACCATTGACGGTTCTCAGCTGAATACCGAAGGGTATCAAAAATTCTCCGGCTTTCTGGCTGAACAATTAACCGGTGAAAAAAAGATTAATGAAGGTGTGGATGTATCCATGGTTCACAATGCCGTGCAGGAAAAGAACTGGATGTGGCATCATGATTATAAAATACCGAATGGCGTTCATGCTTACGGCAGGAGGTTCAATCCCTTCGGCCCGGACAATTATCCTCAGGAAATCGAAAAAATCCGGCAGATGACTGATATCCGTGATCAGGCTATCTGGCTGGCCGCAAGCAAAGGCATCGTTCTGAATGTAGATTCGGCCGATGGCGGCACGAGAATCCTTCCGGAGGTAGAAACCAATTACAATCCCACCCGTAACGGCAGTCTGGAGTATTTGTTCGGTGAGGAAGCCCTCGAAAAAATTAAACCTGCACCGGGTTATAAAATTGAACTGTTCGCTTCCGAGCAGGAATTCAAAGACCTGGCCAAACCAGTACATGTGGCCTTTGACAACAAAGGAAGGCTATGGGTATCGGTCATGCCAACCTATCCGCACTGGCGCCCGGGCAATCCCAAACCCAATGATAAAATCCTTATTTTTGAAGATACCGATGGCGATGGAAAAGCGGATAAAGAAACCGTGTTTGCCGACAGCCTGCACTTGCCGCTTAGTTTTGAGATCGCCCCTGAAGGCGTGTATGTATCAGGCGGAACCAATTTGCTGCTGCTTGTTGACACCGATGGGGACGACCACGCCGACCGCACAGAAGTACTTCTGAGCGGCTTTGACGACCATGATACACACCATAATATCAGCGCCTTCGAAGCAGACCCATCAGGCGCGATCTACATGGGCGAAGGCGTATTCCTCCACAGCAATATAGAAACTTCCTACGGCACAGTACGGGCCACCAACGGCGGATTCTTTCGCTACGACCCAAAACGCCATCACCTGGAGCGAACCGCGCAGCTCTCCATCCCCAATCCATGGGGGATCACGTTTGACGAATGGGGACAACCCTTTTTCGCCGAAACCTCGTCACCTGATGTTCGCTGGATGTTGCCCGGCACCGGCCTGCCACGCTACGCCGAGGCCAACCCCAAATCCGTTAACCTGATCGAATCCGCCCATCGTGTGCGGCCCACCTCCGGCCTGGAATTCGTATCCAGCCGTCATTTCCCCGATGAGGTGCAGGGTGATCTGCTGATCAACAATACCATCGGCTTCCTGGGGATGAAACAACACACAATGGAAGACGATGGCACCGGCTACAAAAGCCACCACCGGCAAGACCTCTTCGTTTCTGATGACCGCAATTTCCGCCCTGTTGACATGGAATTCGCTCCGGACGGCTCCCTGTACTTCATTGACTGGCACAACGTCCTGATCGGCCATATGCAACACAACGCCCGCGACCCGCTCCGCGACCATAAGCTGGGCCGGATCTATCGCATCACCTACCCCTCCCGTCCACTGGTACGCCCCCCTTTTATCGCCGACGCTCCCATCGATACCCTGCTTGAAAACCTCAAACTCCCTGAAGCCAACAGCCGCTACCGCACCCGCCGTGAGCTCCGGGGACGGAAAGCAGACGAAGTACTCCCGCTATTAAAAACATGGTGGCAGGCACTCGACAAAAACGACCCGAATTACGAACATCACCTGGTAGAAGCACTGTGGGTCAGCTGGGGATTGAACCAGGTTGATGAAGAACTCCTCGACCGCGTGCTGCATTCCCCCGATTACCACGCCCGCGCCGCCGGTGTACGGGTAGTTCGATACTACGGCTATAAATTATCCAATACGAACGAACTGCTGACCGAAGCAGTTCGCGACAAGCATGGCCGGGTCCGCCTCGAAGGTATCCTGGCCGCCTCCTGGCTATCAGACCGGGAAGCCGGCCTGAAGATCCTTGAAGAAGCCGGAAAAATGCCCATGGACCCCTGGATCACCCCCACCTACGAAAGTGCCGTAGCCCATGTGAAAGGAGTCAGTGTAAACCATAAGCGAGAACAAGCCAAAGGCCAGGAGGTAGAAACCACGTTAACAGGTAAAGAACTTGAATTGTTCAAAAAAGGAAAGGAAATTTACGCCCGCGACGGCTTCTGCGCCACCTGCCACCAACCCGACGGCAAAGGCCTTGAAGCATCCGGCTTCCCCCCATTGGCGGGTTCCCCCTGGGCCAACGGCAATGAAGAACGTCTTATTAAAGTCGTCCTCAAAGGCCTGATGGGCCCCCTTGAAGTTGAAGGCAAAAAATACCCCGGCCACGTCCCCATGACCCCCTTCGAAGGCATGCTGAACGACGAAGAGGTAGCCGCCGTCCTTACCTACGTCCGTAACACATTCGGCAATCAATCCTCCCCGGTCAGCCCGGACCAGGTCACAAAAGTCCGGGCTGCCATCAAAGATCACGAAGGCTTTTATACGCCGGAGGAATTATTGAAGGCGCACCCGATGAAGGAATGACCAAATGCCTGTCCATGCTTGTTATACAGATAGCAAACTACTAGGTCTTCTCAGGGAAGGAGACCATGCGGCATTCACCGAAATTTATGACCGGTATTGGGGCATTCTGTATCTTCATGCATGGAAGATGCTCCGGGACGAAACAGTGGCCAAGGATGTAGTACAAGAGATCTTTATTAGCTTATGGATAAAATCAGAGGTACTGAAGGTGACCGACAGCCTGAATGCCTACTTGTTTAAAGCCGTACGTAATAAAGTATTAAATCTGATCCGGAATAATAAAGTCAGAACTGATTATACCGGATTGTTTTCCCTCTACATAGAGAAACACAGGAATACGACCCTGGAGCATCTCCACGAAAAAGAGCTCCTTGAAGCGATCGAAGAAGGGATCCGGTCATTGCCCGAAAAAATGCGGCAGGTCTTTGAGCTGAGCCGGAAGGAATACCTCAGCCATCGCCAAATTGCCAAACAATTGAACATTTCTGAAAAAACGGTAAAAAGACAGGTCAGTAACGCCCTGCAAATCCTTCGCACCCAAATCAACAGACCGGAAAACCTGATCCTGACGACTCTGTTGATTTTTTTGTTAAACTTTTTAAAATAAGCATAACTCCCTCTGCATCCTTCACGCCCGGGCCGTGTCATATAGATAAATGATACGATTAACTCATGGATAACGAGGGAAAGGCCAGGGAACTAATTGATAAATACCTTAGGGTGAAGTGCACTGAGGAAGAAAAATTGCTGGTCGAACGATTTTACTTCGATCAGTTCAGGCAAAGCAACCTGCCCGGGAAGTTACCTGTGAAGGGGTTGAAAGCGTCTATTTGGAAACATGTATCAAAAGCATCCCGGCCAGCGAAAAGAAAGTCCGTACTCCTGTACTGGTCTCGTGTGGCTGCCGTGGTGGCTTTCTTTCTGCTTGCCGGCGGCAGCCTCTTTTTCTTTGTCAGGAACCAGACTTTCCAGCCAACTACCGAAACAACCTATAAAAACGACATCCCTCCTGGCGGCAACAGAGCGTCATTGGTATTGACTGACGGGCGCAAGATTGATCTAAGCAGCCAAAAAGAAGGAATAAGTTTTCAGGCTGGAAAATTCACGTATATGGATGGCGTCGGGCTGGAAATGAAACTAACAGAATATGCCACCCTGACGACGCCGCGTGGAGGAGAGTATCAGGTGGCGTTACCAGACGGCAGCCGGGTATGGTTGAATGCAGCGTCCTCACTTACATATCCCACCAGTTTTAACGGGCATAAAGAACGCCGGGTGGAGTTGACAGGTGAAGCCTATTTTGAAATAGCAAAAGACGCTGATCACCCCTTTATTGTCGAGAGTGCCAGGCAGTCTGTTCGTGTATTAGGGACACATTTCAATATCACGGCTTATCCCAATGAATCTTCCGTGCAGACTACCCTTGCTGAAGGAAGCATTACAGTGACCCGGAAAGGTAGCGGTGACGAACAAATTCTTCGTCCGGGTGAGCAGGCTGTAGCCGGTTATCATGATTTACTTGTCCGGCAGGTAGATCCCTGCGATGTGCTAGCCTGGAAAAACGGTCAGTTCCAGTTTAATGAAGAACCGCTGGAAAATATTATGCGTAAAGTCGCCCGCTGGTACGATGTGGACGTGATCTTTGAGGATGAGGCGATCAAGCAGTATGCATTTGTAGGAGTGATAGACCGTTTCAGCAACGTTTCGGAAGTGCTGAATATGCTACAATTGACTGGTAAAGTACAATTCCGGATCGAAAACCGGAAAATAGTCGTAACAGAAAAATGATTTTCGAAAACCAAAATAACCATTCCCAATGTACAGAAACTATACAAATGATAAAAGTTGGATCAATCGTTCATGGGTAAAAATTTACGTGATGACAAAGCTGTCGTTCATACTGCTCCTCAGCAGCATTTTGTGCACCAACGCGGCAAGTTTGGCACAGAATGTAAGCCTCACCAGGAAAAACATCTCTTTCAAAGAAGCCTTCAAGGAAATCAAAGAGCAAACCGGCTACAACTTCTTATGGGCGGCAGAGAATATCAAAAGCACAGAGACCATCGATATAACCCTGGTTGATGTGCCGCTTCAGGAAGCGGTAAATAAGCTGCTGGAAGGACTGCCACTCACCCACCAATTGAAAAAGGAGACCATCCTGATCATGGAGAAGAAAAAATCGGCAATGGAAAAGATCCAGGATTTTTTTTTCGAAGAAAAAGAAGAAGCGCAGCAGCTACTCGTTAAGGGGACTGTTACCGATACCGCAGGCGTGCCTTTACCCGGGGTATCCGTTCGGGTAAAGGATACATCAACAGGGGTTTCTACAGATCTGGGCGGGCATTATCAGATCGAAAATATCCCTCAGAACAGCGTGCTGATATTTAGTTTCCTGGGATATAAAACAGAGGAAGTCACCTGGTCCGGACAGGCTGAGCTGAATATTACCATGCGCCAGGATCTGACCGGATTAGATGAAGTGATCGTTGTAGGGTATGGAAAACAAAAAAGGGTAAGCGTAACAGGGGCGGTATCTACAATAACTAGTGAGAAATTAACTGTAGCTCCCATTGCAAATGTTACGAATGCCCTGGCAGGCCGTTTGCCTGGTTTAATAACCAAACAACAAGGAGGAGTTCCGGGAAGCGATAATTCATCGTTAAACATACGTGGATTTGGCAGCCCCCTTATCATTGTAGATGGAATAGAATCAGGCTTTGCCAATATTGACCCTAATGAGATAGCGTCAATATCCATACTAAAAGATGCTTCTGCAGCCATCTATGGAGCACGAGCTGGGAATGGAGTCATCCTGGTCACTACCAAAAGAGGACAGAAAGGCAAAA
>DATCYD010000167.1:0-2578 GCA_036570465.1 Anseongella sp. | reverse complement strand
CTGGAGCAGTGTGGAATCCCGGTTTATCTACATTGGTGTTATTGACAATAATGCCATCCCAGATATGCGGCATGGTCCATCCCCAGGCAGGTTCCTCATCAGTAGGAAGAGGATACACATTAAATTTTGTCCGGTCCAGTTGCTTTTCAAAGATAGGACGAATATCCTTTACCAGCGTATCGGAACGGTTCCCCCATCGGTCCTGCACATATACGGCAAATTGTCTTGCCACGGTGTCGTAACCACGCACCGAGAAGAAACCCTGTGGTCGCTTTGTGTAATAGATGTCCGCTACTTCCCATTCTCCCTGGCTGTCAGGCGTTAAAACAATAATATTAAGATCGTCTTTAGCCTCGTTCTCAAACGAGACAGTAGCTCCGCCAAAATCCTCATAAAGATCCAATGACTCAAAAGTAGTAAATACCGGCGCCACCTCCGGGGTTACCTGCACGGTAACGGGGACTGATTCTTTTTCATTTCTGCTCACCGCATAAAGAGTAACCTCATAAGGCCTTGACTTACCAAAGCCATTAATTATCAGGGAATTCTGATAAAAGGAAGCTCTGGTTTCCCGCTCAACACCGTTGATCGTGACAAGCGCCTTTACGTACAACAGGTTTTTAGCATCCGGAAGGCTGTAGGAAATATGGACAGTTCCCGGTCCGGGCTCCACCTGAACATTTGCAACAGGGCCAGGTGTTTCATCGTCTGCCCCCACAGGTCCTAACACTTTTTCCTGACAAGAAGCCAGCGTACCGAGCAAAAAAAGCAGCATCAAAACAGGGTACCATCCCTGGTATCGTGAAGCAATAAATTTTATTGAACTTTTCATTTTATCAATTTTATCGGGCTACCAGCCGGGGTTCTGAACCATTTTCTTATTCCTGATCAAGTTGTTTTCACTGATAGGCCAGAAATAATCCCTAATATTGAATTTTTTGGAGTACAAGGTCTTCACGCGGTAATAAAGCGTAGCTTCTTCCTGCTCGATATCCCAACCCCGAATATTGGTATTAAAGAATTCACGTCCTCTTTTCCATCGTCGAATGTCCCAGTAACGATGTCCTTCGAAGCATAATTCAATCAGGCGTTCTTGCTGGATGATATCACGAAGTCCTTCTTTGGTTGTGTACTTTGTACTTTGCCGGGAATAATCGGACCAGGATTCTTCTACCGAATGCAATCCGGCACGTTCCCTGACCAGGTCAATCCATTGATATACCTCCGCGGATGGGCCTTCATACTCATTCAGTGCTTCAGCATACAGCAAGTATAAACCAGCAAGACGGATCACGGGCCAGGGATATTCAACCACGCTGTATCCCCCACCGTCTCCCGGTTGAAGTGTATTTTGAAAATGAACCAGTTTTTTGGGCCAGTAACCCGTTATCGAATAAAGGGAAACCGAGAGCTTTCCACTGTATTCTCCCAATTTCGCCTCCAGATGCCATGGATTCTGGTCGTTGTAGTTTCCCTGGCCAAACCAGACCCCACCGTCAAATCCTAGATTAGCATAAAAACGATTCTCCCGGTCGAAATTCAGGACAGCGGTCTGAAAGCCGTTGGCAATATTATAACGATCCACATCGGAAGCCTCCCGCAGGGTAAATCTGTTCTGGTAATCCCATGTAATATCTTCATCGATGGGTACCCCATGGTTCGTGTAAAACTGTTCAGCGATTTGCAACGTAGGTGCCAGCATTGAGCGTGCCCCGGCATTGTTTTTCTTATCAGGGTCCACTCTTGCCTGAGAAAGTGTTTGCATATGACCAGACATGCTGTTGGTGTTCGCCCAGATGATTTCACTGTTCCAACGCTCTGTAACAGCATTACGAATACTCATTTTCACAGCCGTTGTATCGGAAATGGTCATACTGAGTACTGACCGGTTAAATTCATATAATTTCTTGTTCACCGAATGAGCCAACTCAATGGCTTCCCGGCATGCGTCCGCAGCTTTCTTCCATTTCCCGGCGTCGTATGCAACATTAAATAAAACCTGTCCTTCCTTGTCCTTAAAATTGGCGTAATCAGCATTCCCGTTGAACAGCGGACTTGCCGCTTCTGTCAACACCTTTGCCTTTACTGCCAGCAGAATGACCCGGGTAATACGTCCGCGTTCATCGTTCTCATTCATGTTTTCCACCGGCAGATCCGGGGCTGCCTCATCCAGCAGCTGTACGATATAATCAAAACATACATCTACAGGTTCCCTCTTTACCTGGACAGTTTCCACCCCGGCCGAAATGCTCAGGTTCTCTCTGATCAAGGGAATAGGACCATACATACGCAACAGCCAATAATGATAATAGGCTTTTAGAAACTTCACCTCAGCAATCCACTGCTTCAATTCATATTCTTCCATGCCAGGCACATCTTCAATATTCTCCAGGAAAATATTACAATCACGCAGGCCCATAAAAAGAGGTTTCCCGCCACCTTCTCCATCCCAGTAGTTCAACCTTGGTGAAATAATACTTTGATTGTTTCTGCCCAGCTGCGCAAAAGTGCTACTGGCAAAAAATTGCGGAGTTTGCGGAAATGGGGCCCAGAATTCATCGCCTGCATAAAATGTATT
>DATCYD010000166.1:0-4363 GCA_036570465.1 Anseongella sp. | reverse complement strand
AAATAAACTTTACGTTGCAATTTCCCGAAAATAACACACTGTTTATTGGTAAAAATCTAATTACCCTCAAGAAGGTTGATTCTACCAACAACTATGCGAAGTTATTACTGGCAAATTCTGGGCCAGTGCCTTCTGGGACTGTAATATTGGCAGACGAACAGTCCGGAGGGCGGGGGCAAGGGAATGCCAGATGGCTTAGCGAACCTGAAAAGAACCTGACTTTCAGTCTGATACTGCATAACGATTTTCTTTCACCGGCTGACCAGTTCTACCTCAATATGGCCGTTAGTCTGGGGGTTGTCGAAGGCCTTTCGGCGTTACTGCCAACCCCACAGGTTTCGTCACCATCATCCCCAATGAAATCGCCGGAAAGGGATTTGGGTCGGATAAAATGGCCGAATGACATTTTTTTCGGGCAAAGGAAATTAGGTGGGATCCTCATTGAGAATATGTTGGCGGGCGCCATCTTGAAGACCTCGGTGGTGGGCATCGGGCTCAATGTCAATCAGGAACAGTTTCGGGGTTTGAAACAGGCAACCTCCCTGAAGCTTGAAACCGGCAGGGATTTCCTTCTGAAGCCACTGCTGGCCGGTATTTTTCATTCACTGGAAGCCCGTTACCTGCAATTAAGGGGTGGCGCCAGGGAGCAGTTAAGAAAAGCCTACCTGGACCAGTTGCTTGGCTATGATCGCCCCCGGCTCTTCCGACTGGTTCAGGGACCGGCGAAGCACCGCGAAGCAGGAATCTTGTCTGACATTCCCGACGCTTTCGAAGGTGTAATCCGCGGGGTCAGCCCGGAAGGCCGGCTGCTTGTGGAGACAAATGGTTGTATTCAATCATTCGATAAAAAAGAGATCGAATTCCTTTTCTGAGCATTCGAATGTCCAGAGCGGATCCGGACCCGGATGGTTTCGTGTCAGATGGGTGCCCTTGAACCGGAACGCCTTGTAGCTGAATGGAATATTGCAATTCCCGCGAAAAATAAATATTTTTGCAGGGTGTCAGCGAATAATTTCAAGATTACGGGATTTATAATTAATTTCATGCCCCATTAAAAAATTGGTTCGTTAAAACAATTTCTATTGCGAAAAGTATAAATAAGGTACGATTATATTGTTTATGAGAGAAAGGGTACGAATGAAAAAGGGACAGCCGGCGGGAATGTATGATCCTCAGTTTGAGCACGACGCTTGCGGGGTGGGGTTTATCGCTCATTTAAAAGGACGCAAGTCGCATCGTTTGGTCGATGATGCCCTTCATATGCTCAAGCGTATGAACCATCGGGGAGCGTGCGGATGTGAGGAAAATACAGGAGACGGAGCGGGGATACTCATACAGATGCCGCATGAGTTTCTGTATGACGAATGTCTGAAGCTGGGTTTTAAACTTCCTTCATTTGGCAAATACGGAGTAGCTGTTGTTTTCTTTCCCAGGAACGAGAAAGTTCGGGAGGAGTGTAAGGAGACGCTGGAACGTAAGTTGGAAGAGCTGGGCATGAAGCAGCTCGGATATCGTGCGCTACCTACCGTGAATGAAGATCTGGGCAGCATGGCGCTCGAAGGGGAACCGGTGATGGAACAACTCTTCATCCAGTCTCCGGATGACCTCTCTGACCCGGAAGCATTTGAGCGGAAACTGTTCGTCTGGAGAAAGCATTCTACCCATATCATTCGCGATGCCGTACCCAGGGCGGAAGATTTCTACATCGCCACCTCCTCTTACAAGACCATTGTTTATAAAGGTCAGCTGCTTACTGAGCAGGTAGGCCCCTATTTTCCTGATTTGCAGGACAAGCGTGTTGTATCCGCCCTGGCGGTGGTGCACTCCCGTTTTTCCACCAATACATTCCCCTCCTGGAAACTCGCCCAGCCATTCAGGTATATTGCCCACAACGGGGAGATCAATACACTAAAGGGAAATTTGAACTGGCTGCGGGCAGGTGAAGCGACTTTTGAATCGTCCGTGTTCTCAAAAGAGGAACTGGATATGATCCTTCCGGTCTGTGACCCGAATAATTCGGATTCAGCCAGTTTGGATAACGTCGTGGAACTGCTGACTCTCGCCGGCCGGCCCCTTCCGCAGGTAATGATGATGCTCATTCCCGAAGCATGGGCTGGCAATGAGGAAATGGACGATGCCAAGAAAGCATTCTATGAGTTTCATGCAGCATTGATGGAACCATGGGATGGTCCTGCTTCCATCACGTTTACCGATGGAAAGTTTATTGGCGCTACCCTGGACCGGAATGGTCTGCGACCATCGCGTTACCTGGTGACGAATGACGATTACGTGGTCATGGCCTCTGAATCAGGCGTGCTTGACATTGACCCTGCTAAAGTGGTTCTCAAGGGACGCCTCCAGCCAGGAAAGATGTTCGTGGCTGACCTCGACCAGGGGCGTATTATCAGTGACGACGAACTGAAAAAAGATATTTGCAGCCGCAAGCCTTACCGCGAATGGCTCGATAAATACAAGATCCGGCTGAAAGACCTTCCTGCCGCGCGCCGGACGTACCTCCCGTTGCTGGACAACGATGTGATCCTCAAGCGGCAACTCAGCTTCGGTTATTCGACTGAAGACCTGAAAATGATTTTGGGACCCATGTCTGGAATGGGGAAAGAGCCCATCGGCTCCATGGGGAATGATACGCCGTTGGCGGCACTTTCTCATCAGAGCCAGCATCTGGCAAATTATTTCAAGCAATTGTTCGCTCAGGTGACCAATCCGCCCATCGACTCCATCCGGGAACGACTGGTGATGTCGCTGGTGACGTATGTGGGTAGCCAGCTGAACATCCTGGAAGAAGATCCGAAGCAATGTCATGTGGTATCCCTCCGGCAACCGGTGCTGACGAATAAAGGACTTGAAAAGCTTCGCTATATTGACCATGCGCAGTTCCAGACCCGTACCATTCCCATCGTTTTTTATGCCGATGGCAAACCGGGGTCAATGGAAAGGGCGCTGAACCGGGTTTGCCGGTATGCGGCTGAAGTGATTGAAGACGGATACGAATTTATTCTGCTCTCGGATCGAAGTATTGATAGTGACCACGCACCCATTCCTTCACTCCTGGCTGTTTCGGCCGTACATCATCACTTGATCCGGAAAGGCCTCCGGGCGAAAATCGGTCTGGTGGTGGAAGCCGGTGACGTATGGGAAACGCATCATTTTGCTACCCTGATCGGTTATGGCGCCTCGGCGATCAACCCTTATCTGGCTCTGGAGACCATCAGCAGCATGAAGCGCAGCGGTGCCATCCAGACGGAACTGACCGAGGATCAGCTTCACCAGAACTACATCAAGGCGGTAGGCGACGGACTGCTGAAGATCATGTCCAAAATGGGTATTTCAACCCTTCAGTCCTATAACGGAGCTCAGATTTTCGAGGCTGTAGGGCTGAACAAGCAGTTAATTGATAAATACTTTAGCGGGACAACCTCTCGTATTGGCGGGTTGAGCCTGGATGATCTGGCCAGGGAAGTACTGGTACGTCATAAACTGGCTTTTCCGGATGCACCGGTAGCTAATCCCAAGCTGGAAACCGGTGGGGTTTATCAATGGAAACGTCGCGGCGAGTTCCACCTGATGAATCCCGATTCCATCCACTTGCTGCAGCTTTCGACTCGTACAGGAAATTACAATATATTTAAGAAATACACCCGCGTGGTGAATGAACAGGAAAAAAAGGCCTGTACACTGCGCAGCCGGCTACGTTTCAAACCCGGAACCCCGGTGCCGCTGGAAGAAGTGGAGCCGGTAGAGAATATCCTGAAACGCTTTGCCACCGGGGCGATGTCCTTTGGCTCTATTTCGCATGAGGCACACTCGACCCTGGCCATTGCCATGAACCGGATCGGCGGGAAAAGCAACTCCGGAGAAGGTGGGGAAGATTAGATTCGTTTTGAACCGAAACCAAACGGTGATTGGGAGCGTTCGGCCATCAAGCAGGTAGCCTCAGGCCGTTTCGGTGTCACCAGTTATTATTTGACCAATGCCAGCGAGCTCCAGATCAAAATGGCACAAGGAGCCAAGCCCGGAGAAGGCGGACAGTTGCCGGGTCACAAGGTGGATGATTGGATCGGCCGCGTACGGCATTCCACGCCGGGAGTTGGCTTGATTTCTCCGCCCCCTCACCACGATATTTATTCGATCGAAGACCTGGCACAGCTGATCTTCGACCTGAAAAATGCGAACCGGGAAGCACGCATCAATGTAAAACTGGTTTCTGAAGCCGGCGTTGGAACCATTGCTGCCGGGGTGGCAAAAGCCAAGGCGGACGTGATCCTGATTTCCGGTCACGATGGCGGAACGGGTGCATCTCCCATTAGTTCTATCCGGCATGCAGGGATGCCCTGGGAACTTG
>DATCYD010000165.1:0-3004 GCA_036570465.1 Anseongella sp. | reverse complement strand
ACAGTCCGCCTTTTTGTGATAATTGCCGGCCGGTCCAGGGGCGTTAAAGGCCCAGGGCGCCCTTAAGGCGGACGTAACCAGACTTGCTTACCGGCAGTTGGATCCCCGAGGTCAGAACCACCATGTGCGTTTCTTTCTCGTACGGATCAATCCGGGTTACCTGATTCAGGTTTACAATATAAGATCGATGGATACGGATAAATTGTTGTTCATCAAGCAACTCTTCGAAAAATTGCATGGTCCTGTTTTTCATGAATGCCCCTTCCACACAACGGATCTTCACATAATCACCGGAAGCTTCCAGATAATGAATGGATGGCACAGGAATAATCTTGATCTTGCCTTCTGATTTCACCACCACCCGGTTCTGACGGGCCGAAGAAGGGTACATGTTTGCCGGAATCTTGCCCGAAAGGGTCCCGGTCTGCTTTCGCAACATCCATTTTTCCATGGCCTTGTCAAAGCGTTCTTTCGAAAATGGCTTTAACAAGTAATCGATGGCATTGGCTTCAAAAGCCTTGATCGCATATTCGTCGAATGCGGTGGTGAAAATTACCGGTGGCGGTTCATCGATCAGCTCCAGGAGCTCAAATCCACTGATTTTTGGCATCTGTATATCCAGAAAAACCAGCTCCGGGTTCCATTGGGCGATGGCTTTTATTCCTTCGAAACCATCGTTGCATTCCTCCACAACCTCAATATCCATGTATGAGCGAAGATACTCCCGGATGATTTCACGGGATAATGGTTCGTCATCGATCAATACAGCCTGTATCATATATTCTGAGGGATTTTAAGGATACTGGTAAATAAGTTGTTCCCGGCAGATGTTTCCAGTAGATCATTCCGGGCATATAGCAGATAGAGCCGTCTCCGGATGGATGCCAGACCGAAGCCCGTACCCTGCTGCGGCGGAGTATCGGGATCAAAGGGATTCACGATCCGGATTTCCAGAATACCCGACCGAACATGTACATCTATGGTAATATTGATAGAGTCTGTGGTATTATAAAGGCCAAATTTAATGGCGTTTTCCACAATGGGCTGCATCAGCAACGGAGGCATCTGCAATGAACAGGCCCCTTCTTCAGCCTTGATCTCCGTGTTTAGCCGGTGACTGAACCGTACTTTTTCGATTTCCAGATAGAGATTAAGCAATTGCAGCTCCTCGCCTGCGCTAACCAGCTTTTCTTGTTCTTTTTTTAACGTGCCACGCAGGAAATCAGACAGTTGTTGGATCATGTGTCGTGCCTCTTCCGGCCGGGACAAGGTTAACGCGCTGATAGAATTCAGGCTGTTGAACAAAAAATGAGGCTGCAGCTGCTGGCGAAGCTTAAATAGTTCGGCTTCCCGGGATTGCTTCTCAATGACTTCGGCCCGTATCAGGTTATTCTGTCGTTCCTCCCGGCTGTACCAGAGCAGGTTCAGTACAGTTACCCAGCCAATGATCAGAAAACCAAAGCAAAAGCGAAGCGGCCAGGATTGTTTGACGAAGATCAGGTAATCCTCCGGTCCCGCTCCGATCATAAAAAGGAGCCATTGACTGCAGCATACCCAGATACCTGCCAGCGCCATCGTAACAATAAAGCTGAAAAAGTAAGTGTCCTGCGATGGCCTGTAGAATGCCATTTTAAGGGTCATCGCCAGGCAACAGACCCCAAGCAACAGGTTCGAAACAAGGCTGTCCACAATGGCAGTTCCCCAACCGGTTCCGAGAAGGAAATGAAGTAACCACGCATGTACCACCATCCAGCAAAGCCAGATAAATGCATAGGCTAAAGAGAATTTTCGATCGGTCAGCGGATAGTTTGCCATTTCAGAGGTTCCCTGCAAAATTAAGTGTGACTTGCGTAGTCGCAGCGTTACAGCGAAAGGCTTGAGCCCAGCAAACTGTCAATCGATTGTCGTTCACAATTGCTGCGTACCCGTTCCGCCCGAAGCTCAATGAGATCCACATAGTTTTCTTCATTCTCCGGCTCCACGATGCGGGAATAAAGTTCCGTCTTGTCCTTCAATTCGGTGACCCGTTGCAATTCCGCCACATCAATAAAGCTCCAAATCACCGATTCGTCGCGTGAGTTGTTGAATGTATTCTGTTCTTCCAGGCCAATTTGAATAGCTTTTTTTAGCGCTTCCTGCTCGTTTCCAGCCTGAATAAGGCGAAGTTGTTCATCAAATTGCGGAGTATGATCACCGTCTCCGCAGATGACCTGGAAAATGATCTTCGAAATGTACCAGCTCATAAATTATGGTTTTTTATTGTCAGAGGTTCTTCCTGTTAGAAATTCTTTATTTCCACCCCACCAAAAACCGATATGCCACTTATAATTAATATTTTGGGAGGTTCATCCGTAGGGAGAGGGGTAGCCGCCCGCTTATCATCCGTCCCACCGAAAACGTTTACCATTTCATCTTTCACCTGCCAGTTTGAAGGGACAATGATCGTCGTGCCGCCAAATATATTGACCACTTCCAGCACCACCGTTCCTGTGAAGTCAGCCTGGCTCAGGTTCAGATCATTCCCACCGAAAATGGCCGTCACATCACCTCCCTTGAAGTTTTTAGAGAAAATGCTTTTCTGACTTCCGCCAAAGACAGAAACCGCTTCCATAAAATCTTCATTGGCAAGTACAGCCTCTGTGTCCTGCCGGTACTTCCGGTAACGCCTTCGCCGTTCCCTGAATGACCCGCAACCACCATGATGCGGATGCTGTCTGTTTCTCCAGGGACGCAGCATAATCATCAACCCTACAAGGATCAATACCCCTGGCAGTAAAAACGGAACCAGGTCCACACTCCCGTCGTAAAGCCGATCGGCCAGAAAAATACCGCCTATAAGCAGCATTATGAGCCAGCCCCCAGGCCTGAACCCGTGTTTGATACCGGCAAAAATCCCCAGGGAGATCAGGATCATTGGCCAGGTGAACAGCCATTCAGGCAAATCTGCACCCAGCCGGTCAGCCAGGAAGACCAGTCCGATCGCTATAACGAACAAGCCCGCCAG
>DATCYD010000164.1:0-3606 GCA_036570465.1 Anseongella sp. | reverse complement strand
AGTTCCAGTTCGCGCTTTCGGGCTTTCCGGATAAATAAGCGAAACCCTTCTACCTGGCGCAACGCTTCGTCGCCGGGGACCACTCGCCGGCTCATCGTCCCCGAATAAACGCTAAGACCAATACACGTAATAAAAAACAAGAAGCCTCCGAAAAAGCCAAACACAAAAGCCAGCCAGATGCCCCCCGCAAAAGCAGCGACAACGCAAAGCACCGCGGTAATAACGACATTCCGCCTCGAATGCCGCGTAAAATACATGCCCCGGCAATGAGCGCCCAGTGCTGCCCTGGCTTTGTTCAATGTCGTATAAAACGTATTTTTCAAGCTGGAAATACGCACGGTATCTCCGGCACCGAACAAGCCCTCGAACATAATGCGTTCGTGGGCGGGGGCATCTGCCGGCAATTCACTTTTCTTAAAAAGCGTCAGTTCCTTTCTCTTCCAATTTTTATAGAGCAACCGGAAAGCGACGAAAATAAATGGAAAGGCAATGACAAGAAATGGAATAACCATTCCAAAAAAAGATCCGATGTTCTGACGGGTGACCTCATAAAGAGCCTTTCCTCCTGACCAGAAAATAATGAGGAAGATCATCAAAAAGATCACCCCAACCAACAGTTTTGCCCGTTGATCCTTTTTAATTTTCCGCTTGCCGCTACCTTTTAGTTCCCCTTCCTGCATGCTGATCAATCCTTTTGCTCCCCAATACGGAATCAATGCAGTCAAATCACGGTTATGTACCCGCTCATCTGCCAGAAAACCCGCCATGGACGGATCCATACCAGGAGGCGGAAAGTATTCCACCGCTTTTACCGGGTCACGATCCCGGCCCCACCGGTACCAGGCCATGAAAAAGAGTAGCATGGCACCCAGGCACCATAAAGACCATCCATGATGATTGTACCAGACACGAAACGCACCGGGCCTGGGTATATAACCGGGAGGCAAATGCACCAGCAATGTCATATCCCGACCTTTACCTAACAGCCCGGTCGCTTGTCCGGAAAACACACCATCCTTGTACGAAAAGGTGGCATCGCTGGCAGTTTCACCACGAAATCCCGTATAAACGTATGTTTTCGCTTCCGGTTCGCCCGGCAGGTGGACGGTAAACCCGGCATTGTGGAATGGAAACTCCCATTTATCGCCTAAAAGATTCCAATAAAACCAGGTGGCGCTATCCCCGAAAAGAAAAGCGTCTTTTACACGATATTGAATGGTATAGCGCCGGACACCCTCCACATAACGGTCGGGACTGCCGATCCGGATCGACAATACTGGCGGAATCAGGGTTTGCATGCTGGTTTCCACCTCATATCCAGGCACTTCTATCTCATCAACGGTGATATCACGCGCATTGGTTGACGGAAAGATCACCGAACGAAGGTAACGCCGTAGTTTAGCCACTGTGGATGAACCGTTTGCGTCAGATGTATGGTTGGTGTCAGGGGAATGGTTGGAGTCAGGGGAACCTTCCAAACCAAAGGCACCTGTGCCGGGGAACAAATCATTCCCGGGAACATCCCCTAAACTGGCTCGTAACGGAATATTTCGGTAAATTCCATGTCGTGGCTGATTGAACTGTATTTCATATTCTTCCCGAACATCGAAATAACCTTCAGGATGAATGGTAATATCTGCATGGTAACGGCGCGCCACGACGGGCTCCGTTGTCAGGATCAACTCGTCAACTGCCTTATCCAGGCTATCCAGGTAATCATTCACTCCAGCCATCTGCCGTCCCAGGCTGTCCTGTTCAGCTAATTGTGCATATACGAAACAGGAACCCGGGAAAGCTGCCAGGAATACCAGGCAAAACCATTTAACGAAGCTTTGTTTCATACCGAACCGCCTGACTTCCCTGCAAAGTCAACTTCAGGAACCGCGCGTTCGCCATCATCTGCCTCAAAAAAATCAAAATGCTGATAACCCAACAGGCCGGCAAACAAAACACCCGGAAGACTTTCTCCAAAGGTATTATTCTCCCTGGTGGTTGCATTGTAATAGCGCCTGCTGCGTTCCAGCTCAGTCTCCACCTGGGTCAACCTTGCCTGCAAGTCCAGAAAGGAAGCATCCGCCTTCAGATCGGGGTAAGCTTCTCCGAGTGCAAAAATGCTACGCAAAGCTTGCTGCAGTTGATTCTCGGCAGCAATCCGGCCATTGATATCGCCATCGCTCACCGAGGCGGCCCGGTTTCGGGCTTCAATCACCCGCTCAAGAGTGCCGCTTTCATGCGCGGCGTAGCCCTTTACCGTATTGACCAGGTTGGGGATCAAATCATGCCGCTTCTTCAGCATGACATCGATATTACTCCAGGCGTCCTTTACCAGATTTCGGTTTCCAACAAAACGGTTAAATACAAAAATCAGCAGAAAAATGATCAACAGACCAGCGGCAACAAAGATTATCAGAGACATATACCAGCATTTAGGATTTATGTGAAGCTACATTTTTCTTCCTTCTTTTCATAATGAAAAACAAACTTGATAGCTGACACATAAGTCGGGTTGTGCCGGTATTTACCTGATACCGAAATACGCTGCAACCGCACTATGATTATTCAAATCAAGTCCAGTGTTTTCTGCCTGGGCAGCAAGTCCGCCCGGGATGAGCACATACCTGAAATTCAACTGGATGCCAGTACCAACACCCATAATCTCATCCTGGGTGAGCGCAGTACCATCGGTACTCTGAACGCTGAACCGGACTTCTCCGTGATCGGAAAAATATACCGCGTAACCATGCCGTTCATTGTTCTTACTGAAATTGGTATAGGGCATCTGGAAGACCACATTATCCTGAAACCTGAAAAAGGTCAATACAATGCCTCCGTTCTCATTAAACTCATCGGTTAACCGGTTCTCGGTTACGCGCATCGTTTTAAAATTGGCGGCGTTCGAAAGATTCCAAACCGGCTCCAGCCATTCGGAATAGATCACATTGGCGGTACCGGGGTCACCCTTGTCACCTTTAGGACCTGCCAGGCCTGTAGCACCCCGCGGACCGGTTGGGCCGGCAGCACCTCGCGGACCGGTTGCACCCGTATCTCCTTTATCCCCTTTTGGACCGGCGACGCCCTGCTCGCCCATGGGTCCGCTGGGGCCGGCAGGGCCTTCTTTCTCGCAGGAAGACCATGTGACCAATAGGGTGATAGCAATAATGGATGTTGTCGTTCTAAAAAATTTCATAGCGTTTTATCTAAGTTTTCTCAAAGCTAATGAATAATAACTGCACTTTCCCGAGAGTTCTTAAGGCTGCTCAATACTTCAGGGCTGATCCCGGCATCACGTAATTCCGCGACCGGGGTGCCATCCTTAATAATCACGTACTTGTAATACCTGTTGTCCTTCAAAAAAATATCCTCGGCGAAATTTGCCGGCCAGGGGGCTCCCCCGTCTTTCAGAACCCAGATATCAAGATAAATCGAGTAATTAGTATCTGAAAACCTGTAGAAATTATCCCAACGGAAAGTTTGGTTGAGTTTGAACGTTGACTCGTCCCAGACCGGAAGCGGGGTTACTTCCTGGATGTCCCTCAGCACGGTGGAATTAAAGGCTATATTGGCATAGCCGCGGTAGACCATGATGGTGTAGGCGGTGTCTTCCAG
>DATCYD010000163.1:0-6987 GCA_036570465.1 Anseongella sp. | reverse complement strand
AGAAAGTCTGCTTCAGGTATCCGGATGTTTGTCAGCTTGAATGCGGCGATGTGTACGCTGCGTGGCCGGATGGCCGGTTTTTCCCCACGACGCGCTTTTTCATAAGAACGTTCCCCGTCAATTTTCAGGGCCGAATAGGCTGGAGCGATTTGTTCGATGTCTCCAGTCAGTTTCCGGGCGGTTTCCAGTACCTCATCCACCGTCAGGTGATCCGTTTCGAAACGTTGGTCAATCTCTGTTTCCAGGTCGAATGAGGGAGTGGTGGCATCCAGCAACAAGGTTTCGGTATATTCCTTTTCCTGCGCCTGGAATTCATCAATTCTTTTGGTCATTTTTCCGGTGCAAATGACCAAAAGACCTGTGGCCAGGGGGTCGAGGGTGCCTGCGTGACCTACCTTTAGCCGTTTTTGACCCGTATGTTTTTTCAGGACATGGCGAACCTTGTTTACCACATCAAAAGAGGTCCAGTGAAGCGGTTTGTTGAAAAGCAGTACTTCGCCTTCTTCAAAATCAAATTCCGTTGCTTTCTTTTGAACGTCCATGCGTGGTTATTCAGGTCGTATCAGACGATCTGCAGATCTATCCCGGCAAAGTACAGACCCAGTATCAGGAGCCCGACAATAATGCGGTAATAGCCGAACACTTTAAATCCATGTCTGGTAAGATAGGAAATAAACGATTTGATGGCCAGGATGGCTACCACAAAGCCTACAACGTTACCGATCAGCAGCAACATCAGGTAATCTCCATTGAATTTAAAGCCCAGTTCATGAAAATCGTACAGTTTTTTGCAGGTAGCGGCAAACATGGTTGGTACCGCCAGGAAGAATGAAAATTCGGCAGCCTGTTTTTTGTTCAGTTTCTGTACCAGTCCGCCGATGATGGTGGATGCTGACCGGGAGACCCCGGGAACCATCGCGATGCACTGGAACAAGCCAATGCGGAAGGCGTTGCCATAACTTACGGGCTTGTCAGGGTTGTTTTCAGAACGTTCAAACCATTTGTCAAGCAAGAGGAATATGATACCGCCCAAAAGTAGCATGACGGCTACAACGATCACGTTTTCCAGCAGAAGATCGATCCAGTCTGAAAGGAGCAGTCCAATCACCGCAGCAGGAATAAAGGCCACCAGCAGCTTCCAGTAAAACTCAAAACTTTGAAAGAATCGTTTCCAGTACAGGACCACTACCGAGAGGATGGTTCCGAACTGGATGGCAACGGTGAAGACCTTGGTGAATTCCTGATGGGCGATGCCCATCAGGGAAGATCCGATGATCATATGTCCGGTGGATGAAACAGGAAGAAATTCTGTAAGACCCTCGATAATGGCGAGGATAATGGCCTGGAAAATGGTCATTGTTTGCCGTTATTTCCTGAGGATGGCGAAAAACTGGACTGCAAACCCTGCCAGTACAACAATGGGGGCCAGGACGGTTTTCCTAAAATCGTAAATATCTGTTTTGCCGTACATCAATGCGAAACCAAGTATGGTTACCGCCAGGCCGATCAGCATCAGACGGTAGTTTTTCCTGTTGAAAAGGAGTCCGCCTGTATCGCGGCTTTCCGCGGTTGTTGGTTTTTTGCTCATCACTGATAAAGTTGGGGCATGCGCTTCCGAAGATACTTGCTCACCGCAAAGAAGGTGCTGATCAGCGAAATGACTATGCCACAAATAAACATTATAATAAATACCATTCCCAGTTCACCATAATTAAGTACTGCGTTCAGTTCGGGCAATTGCCGCTCAGCAAAATAAACCAGGCCGGTCAACAAGACAATAGCTGCCAGCGCCCCCAGGAGCCCATGAAGTATTCCCAGCCAAAGAAAAGGGCGTTTGATAAAATTCTTGGTGGCCCCTACCAATTGCATGCTTTTGATGATAAAGCGCTGGGAATAAATGGCCAGGCGGATCGTGTTGTTGATCAATGCGATTGCAATAACCGAGAGCAACGCACACACGCCCAGCAGAACAATTGAAATGGTCCGGATATTCGAATTGACGCTTTCTACCAGTGATTCCTGGTAAACTACATCGTTCACCAGTTTTTCGGCACGGATTTGTTTGTCCAGTTTGGCAATGCTGTCGGTGGCCGCATAATCGGCCTGCACATGTACATCCATAGAGGCGGGCAGCGGGTTGTATCCCAAAAAGCTCATAAAATCCTCGCCAAGTTCCTTTTTAAGACTTTCAGCCGCTTTTTCCTTGCTGATGTATTCGGTAGCACGCACTCCCGGCATCTCAGCAATTTCCTCCTGAAGCTGCAGTACCTGCCTTTCGGCCGCCGTCTTTTCAAAAATGACCGAGAGATAAATGTTTTCCTTTACATAGTTGGAAAGATTCCTCCCTGCCAGGATGATCAGGCCCAGAACTCCCACCATGAGCAGCACCAGGGCAATACTTATTACCGTAGAGACGGATAATCCCTTCTTCTTCCTGCTTCCCGGACGACTTTCAACTGGTTCCTGTATCATACGTAATCTTCCTGCGAAGTTAAGTTTTGATTTCTAAAACGCAAAAAATGCCGGAAGTATTTTGTGCCTGGCTAAAATGTTTGCGGACCATGGAAAGAGACGATTGGAACGACTTATTGCATTGGAAGAAGTCCGAGAGTAGAAAGCCGCTTATTATCCGCGGTGCCCGACAGGTGGGAAAGACCTGGCTAATGAAGGAATTTGGCCGCACAGAGTATGATCAGTATGCTTATGTAAACTTTGAAAGCAATTCAGTGCTAAGAAATTTATTCAAAGAGAATTTTGATATTCATCGCGTTATCACAGCCATTCAGATTGAAACAGGTCTGACAATTAATGCCGCTAATACTCTGATCATCCTGGACGAAATACAGGAAGCCCCCGGGGCAATAACTTCCCTGAAATATTTTCACGAAAATGCACCGGAATATCATGTTATTTCCGCCGGATCTCTCCTTGGGGTTGCTTTAAACGGGAATACTTCCTTTCCGGTTGGTAAGGTTGATTTCATGGACCTTTATCCACTGACTTTCCCGGAATTCCTCGGGGCATTAGACGAACATCCTTTACTTGATCTGCTAAAAAGCCAGGATTGGTCCCTGATCAAAAATTTCAGATCCAGGTTTACTGAGTTACTGAAACAATATTATTACGTAGGAGGCATGCCCGAAGCGGTAGTAGCCTTTTCTTTAAGAAAGGATTTCAAAGAAGTCAGACAAATACAAAAGCGAATATTGTTAGCGTATGAGCAGGATTTCTCAAAGCACGCGCCAAATGAAATTGTACTACTGGACCCAGGAAAATGCCCGATCAGAGATCGATTTCCTGCTTCAGACGATGGGCCAAATCGTTCCGGTAGAAGTGAAAGCCGAAGAAAACCTGCAATCCAAGAGTCTTCGAACATATTTCCAGAAATACACACCAGGAGCAGCCATTAGAACTTCCATGTCCGACTTTAGAAAAGACGAATGGCTGGTTAATCTGCCTTTATATGCAATAAGCGAATTACAGGCAGTGGTAGAGCATGAAATTTCTTAAATTCGCAGCTTTATCTCAAAAGAATGGATTATAATTTCAGAAGCGTCGAAAAGAAGTGGCAGGGATTTTGGGCGGAGCAGCAGACTTTTAAAGCGGAAACCGGGGGCGGTAAGCCAAAATATTATGTGCTGGATATGTTCCCTTACCCCTCGGGGTCAGGGCTGCATGTGGGACATCCGCTAGGTTATATCGCATCGGATATCCTGTCTCGTTTCAAGAGGTTGAAGGGCTTTAATGTACTTCATCCGATGGGCTATGATGCTTTCGGGCTGCCGGCGGAACAATATGCGATCCAGACGGGGCAACATCCGGCAGTAACGACTGAAAGCAATATCCGAACCTTTCGCAGGCAGCTTGATCATATTGGACTTTCCTTTGACTGGAGCCGTGAGGTGCGTACCAGTGATCCCGGTTTTTACAAGTGGACCCAATGGATATTTATCCGGTTCTTCCACTCCTGGTATAACCGGAAAACCGACAAGGCAGAAGCCATCGAATCACTGATATCCGAGTTTGAACGTAACGGAAATGCCAACGTGAATGCGGCTTCAGGTGAAACTCACGTGTTTACGGCTGAAGAATGGAAGGGCTTTTCTGAACAGGAGAAAGAAGCCATGCTGCAGCATTACCGCCTGGCTTATCTGGCGGATGCGTATGTGAACTGGTGCCCGCAACTGGGCACGGTGCTCGCCAATGATGAGGTACAGGACGGACTTTCGGTCCGGGGCGGATATCCGGTGGAACGGAAGCTGATGCGCCAATGGTTTATGCGTATTACGGCTTATGCCGAGCGGCTGTTGAGGGACCTTGACGATATTGACTGGCCTGAGGCCATCAAAGAAATGCAGCGAAACTGGATCGGTCGAAGTGAGGGTGCCATGGTGCGCTTTGAGCTTGAAACAGGCCCTTCTGACGAACCGGCATTGATTGAAGTATTCACAACTCGTCCCGATACGATCTTTGGCTGTACTTTTCTGGTGTTGGCTCCCGAGCATGAACTTGTCAACCGCATGACTACCGATGGTCAGCGGGAAGAAGTGGCCGCATATGTGAAATTGGCAAAAAACCGCTCCGAACGGGACCGCATGGCCGATGTAAAAACGGTGTCTGGGGCCTTTACCGGCTCCTATGCCTTACATCCGTTTACCGGAGAAAAGATTCCGGTATGGATCGCCGATTATGTGCTGGCCGGTTACGGGACCGGGGCGGTTATGGCGGTTCCAGCAGGAGACGAACGGGATTTCCGGTTCGCCAGGCACTTTAAGCTGCCTGTGCCCGCCATCGCAAAGGATGTGGATATATCCGAAGAAGCTTACGCAGGGAAGGATGCCATCATGATCAATTCGGGCTTCCTGGACGGATTGCCCATGTACCAGGCCATTGGCAGGGCCGTTGAAGAGATCGAAAAGAAAGGAATCGGCAAAGGGAAAATACAATATCGCCTTCGTGATGCGGCATTCAGCAGACAGCGTTACTGGGGAGAACCTTTTCCTGTTTACTATAAGAACGGCATTCCCCATACACTGGATGAAAGCGCCTTGCCATTGCTGCTTCCTGAAGTAGATAAGTATTTGCCTACCGAATCGGGAGAGCCGCCACTTGCCCGGGCGAAAGACTGGCAAACGGCAGAAAACGATCCTCTGGAAACCAATACGATGCCTGGATGGGCAGGTTCCAGCTGGTATTATCTGCGCTACATGGATGCCCGGAATGATCAGGAATTTGCCAGTCGTGAAGCGGTGGATTACTGGGAACAGGTGGATCTTTACCTGGGTGGGCCGGAACATGCCACCGGGCATTTATTATACGTTCGTTTCTGGACCAAGTTCCTTTTTGACCTGGGCCGCATCCCCGTTCATGAGCCGGCTAAAAAACTGATCAACCAGGGAATGATCCAGGGACGCTCCAGCTTTGTGTATCGGATCAAGGGTACCAACACCTTTGTCTCATACGGGCTAAAAGACCAATACGACACTACTGCGATCCATGTCGATATCAATATTGTACAGAACGATGTGCTGGACACCGAAAGATTCCGTGTTGTGAATCCGGATTATGCCAACGCTGAATTTATCCTCGAAGATGGAAGCTATCATTGCGGCCATGAGGTGGAAAAAATGTCGAAATCGCGCTTCAATGTGGTGAACCCTGATGATATCATCGAACAGTATGGCGCCGATACCCTTCGCATGTACGAAATGTTCCTGGGTCCGCTGGAACAATCCAAACCCTGGAATACCAACGGCATAGAAGGAGTGTTCAAGTTCCTTCGGAAATTCTGGAAGCTGTTCCATGATGATGAGTTGCGCTTTCGTGTTTCGGATGAAAAACCTGCGCCCGAAGAATTAAAGGCCTTGCATAAATTGATCCGGAAAGTGGAAGAGGACATCGACCGCTTCTCTTTTAATACCTCCGTCAGCAATTTTATGATCTGTGTGAACGAGCTGACTGCGGCGAATTGTCATAAAAGAGCCATTCTGCATGATCTGGTGATCGTACTGGCTTCTTATGCGCCTCATATCTGTGAAGAGCTCTGGGAAATGCTTGGGAATGAGCCTGGCTCATTGAGTCATGCTTCCTATCCTGTCTTCAATGAGGCTTTCCTGAAAGAAGACAGTTTCGAATACCCGATATCGGTTAATGGAAAGGTGCGAATCAAGATTAATTTCCCGCTGGATATGCCGTCTGAACAATTGGAGCAGGAAGTTTTGGGAACCGAAACTCTCCAGCGATATTTCGAAGGGAAAACTCCGAAGAAAGTAATCGTCGTCAAAGGCCGGATCGTGAATGTTGTGGTTTAAAATCGACTTCTCTTCATGAAAACGTTTGCATAATCCCTTTCTTTGTTTATTTTTGGGAATAAGGAATTGATCCTGTGTGGGATTATACGAAAATGAACAAGATAAACCGGCCTGAAAGTACCATTGTTGACATTGCCAGGGAATTGAGTATTTCCCCGGCAACGGTATCCCGTGCCCTGAATGATCATCCCAAGATCAGTAATAAGACAAAGGAAAAGGTCAGGGCTAAAGCATTGGAACTTGGCTACCGCCGGAATAAACTGGCTTCGGGTCTCCGAAATAATAAGACTTACACCATTGGGATGATCGTCCCGCGGATCTCCATGTTCTTTCATGCCGAGGTAACGACCATGGTGCAGAACCTGTTGCATAAGCAGGGTTATAACCTGATCATTTGCCAGTCGAATGACTCTTATGAGCTCGAATCGGAACTTGCCGCCACCCTGTATTCATCCCGGGTGGACGGGGTATTGGTCTCGGCCACCTTATATACTTCAGATTTTTCACATTTCGATGCGTTTGTGGAGAAAGGCATTCCACTCGTTTTTTATGACCGGGTCCCGGTTGATTATTACCCGGCACAAATTGTCCGGGGGGATGATTATCGCGGCGGTTTTTTGGCAGGTACTCATCTGGTGGAAACAGGTTGCCGGGAGATTGCAGCAATTTTCGGCCT
>DATCYD010000162.1:0-12799 GCA_036570465.1 Anseongella sp. | reverse complement strand
TTTTCATAATTATTTATTTTTATTTGTTAATATTATGTTCTGCAGTTGTTAAAATCTATAAGTGACCCGGATAGCGATATTCCGTCCCATATCATGAGCGTAGTATCGCAAACGGTTCATGTATTCCCGGTAAAGGGTGTTACCCAGGTTGAGGGCTGAGACGGTCACCTTCAGCTGATGGTTGCCGTGCTTCCAGGCCGCGCCTGCTTCCAGGTTCCATAATTGGTAGCTGCCGGGAGGGAGAGCGAAATCACTTTCTGGTTCGTAACGGGTTTGCCGGGCCACATGCTCGTACTGCAGACTGAGGTAAATGGCTGGCACCGTCTGCTGGCTGCGGCCCGAAGTGATCTGCCAGGTGAGTGCATTGCTGATCCTGTCTGAGGGTATCCAGGGCAGAAAACGCCCCCATCGCGTATCGCGGGCCCGGACTAGTGATCCTTTCAGCTCATATTCAAAAGCACGGCTGATCGAAAAAGCGGTGCTCAGGTCCAAACCGGCAAAGCGGGCGTTGGTCTGCCGGTAGTTGAAGGTGGGAAAGCTTCCCTGCATGGTGGTGATGTATTTCATGGCCGGTTCGAGATAGATAAAGTTCCTGAACCAGTGCAGGTAGCCGGTTAACGCAACTGAAAGTTTGTCATTGTGCCAGGAGGCTGTCGTAATCCATTTGTAGCCTTGTTCGCTCTCCAGGGTGCTGTCGCCGATCTCATAAGAGGCCGTCCCGTGATGCAAACCGTTGCTATAGAGCTCATTGACCGATGGAGGACGCCAGGCCATCCCCAGATTAGACCGAAAATCCCAGCCCGGCGCCGGCCGCCATACCCCGCCCAGGGAGGCCGAAACGTTGTGAAACTGCCTGGTTCCACCATAGAGCCGCAGCTCCCGGTCGTATCCGAGGGCATCCAGGTATTTATAATCGTAGCGCAGACCTGCTTCCAGTTCATAGCGGTCCCGGATCAGCCGGCGGATCAGGTACAGCCCACCGCCGTAGTGATCGAAATTAGGGATCAGCGGCGTGGCGAAGGTGCCCGTTTCGGTATTATTCACCTGGAAGAGACTGTTGATGCCGGCTATGTCTTTCCATTTTCCGCCGGAAGTATGTTCAATATACACGTCCAGGGTTTGCGTACTGATCGTAAGATCCATCGACGGAATGCCGATGCGTCCGCCGCGGCGCAGGTCGTACTCCCGACGGTGGTTATGTTGGAAACCGTATTGCAGATTCAGCTTCGCAGCCGGCGAAAGCCGGAGCGTGCCCTTGAGTTTTAACAGGTCGTGTGATATCTGCTGCCTCGGCACGCCTATTTCATAAGAGAATTTCCCATCCTCCGGAGGGCGGCCGTTCTCAAGGCGTGCCTGAAGGTCGGTGAGGTTTCCGATGTGGGAACCCTGGAAGATGCCGATATTCGTCCCGAAGTGGCTGAAGTACAGCTCAGTACTTATCTTCTTCCCCGTATAACCGGTGGCAGCGGAAAAATTGGATTCTTTCAAACCAGTATTCTCCAGGTAATAGTCAGCTGAGCGGAAGTTGCCTGCCCTCCGGAGCGTCCCCTGCACCCGCCAGCCCCAGCCCGGCAGGTTCTTCCATCCGCCCCCCAGCATGGCTGATGCCACTCCTGAACGTCCGTTGGCAGCGCCGGCCAGGTTGATCTCGCCGTTGATGCCGGACTTTCGGTCAAGTTCGGAAGGTTCCACGATCACCACCCCACCCATAGCATCAGGGCCGAAGCGGATGGTTTCAGCGCCTTTTACCACCGTGATGCGCTTGGCGATAAAAGGGTCTATTTCCGGCGCATGTTCCGATCCCCATTGCTGGCCTTCCTGCCGGATGCCGTTATTCAGGATCAGGATGCGATTGCTGTGCAGGCCATGGATCACCGGCTTGGCAATGGTGGCTCCGGTTTTCAGCATACTGACCCCCGGAACCGAATGAATAATCTCAGCCAGGCCCCCTCCTTTCAACCGGTCTAACCGGTCCCCGGAAAGAGTGGTTATCGTGGTGCTGGTGTTGAGCGCCGGCCGTTCGCCAGTAACGGTCACACTGTCCAGTAGTTCATCTTTGGTGGAATGCGGCCAATCTTGCGCCAGCGTCCCTGCAGGAGAAATAAGTAATATCAAAGGCATACCTGTTGTCGAAAACAGGCGCCGTAATAGGTTGTACATGAACATGAATATTGTTGAATGCCGGATGATCACTTCATCCTAAATCCCAATACATAGGTCCTTTGCGAAGGCATGTAATAGTCCTTTGCAAACAGAAAGAGGGTAAGAGTACCTGAAAACGTTGGTATTAAACCAGGCAGGCCCAAAGGTCGGAAGGAGGGCTTTTATTAGGAAAGAGATGCCGTGGGGATCCTACCGGCTCGAAAAAAAGATCAGTCCGCAACAACGCGTCATATTGGATCCGGGTGCCGGAAGAAACCAGCCCCGCAACGGCATAAACGGAATAGCTGTGGCTGCATATTTCACAATCGCTGCCATTATCAGCCCCCTGGAAGGGACGTATATTATCGTCTCCAGTTTGGTGACAGGCTTCAGTTGCGTACCCAACGGCATGATGATGCCATAATTGAACCGGCGTTGCTATAAAGAGATATAGCAACAAAAGAAAACCGGTTAACAGGTCTTTGTATATTTTTCGGGTCGCCAATGAATTTGCAATAATGTTGCAAACATAATGAAACTTTCGGAAAATACGCAGGATTTAAACTCCGGTTCCTTGTATCCACTAAGAAAGTTCCATAGATTTGCCCGTAATACTCATGAAGCGTTCCCTGGTTACGATACTGAAAATGAACATCAGAAAATGCAATTTCTAAAAAACATGACATTCTTACTGGTAGCAGCCGGAATAACAACAGCTTGTACCAGATCCGCAAAGCAGCTCCCTATATATGGTGAGAAAGAAATCGTTGGCACCGATACGATCTACCATACGATTCCCGACTTCCGCTTCTTAGACCAGGACAGTAACTGGGTATCCAATGAAACATTCGAGGGCAAGGTTTATGTAGCTGACTTCTTTTTTACCAGTTGTCCCACCATCTGCCCCGTGATGGCCAAAAACCTGCTCACCGTTGCCAGCCACTTTGAAAACAACCCTTCTGTGAAAATCCTGTCCCATACCATCGATCCAAGACATGACAGCATTCCGGCACTTCGCAAGTATGCGGAAAAATTGGGTGCGAACTCCTCGCAGTGGCATTTTGTATGGGGAACCATGGATTCGGTCCATCATATCGCTGAAAAGGGATACTTCGCTACCGCAATGGAAGACGCCGAAGCTCCAGGCGGTTTTATGCATAGTGGCGCGTTCATTCTGATTGACGGTCAGCGTCGGGTGAGAGGAGTTTATGACGGTACCATCGCGGACGAGGTAGAAGAAATGATCACCGACATGGAGCAGCTGCTAAGCAGCCGCTAAACCACCGAAGGCGTGTCTTCCCTGGTAAAAAAATCAGTTGCAATAGTTTTACTGGCGGTTCTTTGCTTCCAGTGCCTCGGCAGCCTTGGCGTGCTGGCCTGGTACCAGGCAAACCGTTCCTATATCGCCAGCGTCCTCTGCATCAATCGGGATAAACCGGAAATGCATTGTGACGGGCAATGCGTACTGGCTAAAAAGCTCCGGAAGATGGAGGGAGCGGAACCTTCCAGCGTTCCCCAGGTGCAGGCAAAGGTGGAGATCCCTGTTTTCCTGCTTTCCCGTCTCGCACTGAATTTTTCGCTTCCGGGAAAAGTGTTAAAACGATATCCTGTTCCCTATGCTAATCATTATCAGTTTTCCTGGATAATTTCCCCCTTTCATCCCCCTCCGGCACATCGTCCCATGCTTGGGTAACTCCCTAATGAACGCTGATCGATCATCAGCCTCATGACTTATTCCATTTTGTTTTTTTCGACATAAAGCCGGACAGGGTTATCTGTGCGGCGTATCCTGTTAGTTATGAAAATAATTGTATTTCTGGCCTGTTTATTCTCGTTTACAGGCAATAGCTTTGCTCAAACTATTCACGGCAAAATAGTTGATGCTGTAACCAAAGAACCCATATCTGCCGCAACGATTGCCGATACGACCGGCGCCGCAGTAATTTCAGGTACGGACGGTAGTTTTACGATCAACACCACTGCAAAAACCCTTAAAATAATTTCGGTTGGTTACCAAACCCGTTTTGCAGAGATCGAAGGCGATAGGTTAGTGGTGGGCCTGCAACCCGCCACCAGCCAGTTGAATCAGGTGGTGGTCAGCGCCAATCGTACCGCTGAAAAACGACGCGAAGCGCCTATTGCGATCGCTACCGTATCGAAGCAGACCCTGCAGGAAACCAAAGCCCAGCGGATTGATCAGTTAGTCAATAAGGTGAGCGGGGTAAATATGGTTTCTCTTGGCAATGAGCTGAATCAGATCGCCATCCGCCAGCCCATAGGTCCGAATAACCGCTTCCTTTTTCTCGAAGATGGCTTGCCCATACGCACTTCGGCTGTTTTCGATCACAACGGGTTGGTAGAAATGAACATGGCCGCAGCCAAAGAGATTGAGATCATCAAAGGCCCGTCTTCGGCGCTTTATGGTGCTGAAGCGATCGGAGGAGCGGTCAATGTCATTACCCAGGCAGCCCCGGCTTTCACTTCAGGCTATCTAAGCGCTCAGTCCAGCAACAAAGGCTACAAACGGATCGACGGGCAAATCGGTTCGACTTTCGGAAAACTGGGCTTTATCGTCAGCGGCTATTACGCCAACCAAACCGATGGCCCGATCCAGTACAGTGATTTTCACAAGTCAGCCGTCACCGGCAGGATCGATTACCATATCGACAGCGCGACAACCTGGACAAGTACCGTTACCTATACTGACTTTTACGGTGATATGTATGGCAACCTTGACAGCGCGCACTTTGCCAACAGGGATTATTCGACACAAACGCTTTTCACCTACCGGAAATCGTTTGCCTTACGCGCCCGCTCGACGATTTCGCACCAATGGAATAAAGACGGCACAACCAGTGCCACGTTCCTGTTCCGGAATAACTTAGTGACGCAAAATCCATCCTATGCTATTGGCACTTATCCGGTCGGCGGCAAAGCAGGTAATCCCATTTCGCCGGATACGGCCCGGGGCAATATCAATACCAATGCATTTAAGTCTTATGGCTTGTTCCTGCAACATGTACAACGTTTCAAGTTACTGGACAGCAAGCTGATAATCGGCGCCAGCGGCGAGCTGGATCCTCAATCTTTTTTTCAGAATTTTATCTGGGTGAACAAACAAACAGGGGACGGCGTGACGAATTACCTGAGCTATACCCGGCCGGTCACCGATTCTGTAATGGCGAACTACCGCACGGCGATCAGCAGTTTTAGTTCTTATGCCAATTTCGACTTTACGGTAGCACGCGGTCTCCGTTTTTCAGCTGCGCTGCGTTACGACGCCTACCAGTATGCCTTTGTTAATGCACTGCCTGGATCCAAGGTGACCGGCGGCCCGTCCACCATCGTTAATTATGGTAAAGTTACTCCCAAGCTTGGCTTTACCTATAACAACCGCGGTATCGGCTTTTATGGTACTTACAGTGAGGGCTACGTCCCGCCGCAATTAAATGATGTATTTGGCATTTCCACCAACAACGCCTACCTGCTCCCACAAACATTTAAAAATTACGAACTGGGCGGCTGGTTGTCTTTGGTGCAGAACAAACTATATATCGACTACAGTTTCTACCTGATGAACGGTAAGAACGAAATAATTACCGTTAAACTGCCGGACAATACCTTTCAATCACAGAATGCGGGAGCAACCCGTCATCAAGGAGTCGAATACGGAATCAATTACCGGCCGGCAAAAGATATCTACATGCGGTTGAGCGGAACCAACACCATCCACAAGTTTACGAATTACGTTGCCGGCGGTATCGACTATAGCGGTTACGAAATGGCTGCTGCTCCACATTTCTTCGGCAATACCGAGGTAACATATAAGCCACATTATATCAAAGGCTTGCGGATCAGCGTGGAAGGGCAGAAAGTGGGCAAGTATTACATGGACGACCTGCAACGATATACCTATGACGGTTACGGGGTCATCAATGTCCGCGCAGGATATCAATGGGGACCCGCTGAGCTATGGGTCAATGCCCTTAACCTGTTTGATACTTATTACGCCACCCGGGCACTGGCCTCCGCGTATGGGTACACTTATAATTTAGGCGATCCACGTGCGTTCACGCTGGGATTGGCTTATCATTTTGACCGGGAATAAGATGAAGGAGTTTGCACTGCAAAGACAGGCAAGGCTGCGGCCCCCTTGATGCTGAGAGCTGTATATTGACTGATACTACATATACGGTATCTTTGTACAGATAAAAGTTTGTTAACCGGACTCAATGTTGCGAAAGTCCAGATCACCTTGGAATCTTATAGCCGCCTGCCTTTTGCCCGATTCTTTACAACCTGGTTTTCTTCCACATAAATGTTTCTCTCAAAGCTTCAGGGCCGGTTCCCATTAATAGTGGCCGACTAAGGAATGTACTTGTACGAAAGTATCGCCAACCTCATAAATTAACCGGTGCTCCCGGTTTATGCGTCGTGACCACAGTCCTGATAAGTTATGCTTTAATAGTTCCGGTTTGCCTATCCCTTCAAAAGGGTGGATTTTAATATTCTCGATGAGCTCGGAAATTTTCTTTTGAATCCGTTTATTGCCGGACTTTTTCCAGTATTTCAGATCAGCTTTAGCTTCATCCGAATACCTTACTTCCATAGGTCTTCCGTTTCAATGACCTCGTACTTGCCGGACTTAAAATCATCCTGACTTTTTTTGATCTTGGCCACGAACTTAGGATCATAAGGAGCCTTTTCTTCCTCAAACGGTATATTCAAGACTTTCATAACTGCTTTCAAGGCAGTTAATTTTTCTTTAGTGTCCGGATGTACGATCAGCGTTCCCATAAGTGCAAATATACAAATTCTATTGCTCATTTTAATGAAACCGTAAACAGGCCAGCTACAAGTGTGAAATACGTCATGGGCGAAACATCTACCGCGAAAAGCATGCTCTGGGAGGCGCCCGCCACGGAAGCGAGAATAGTTGGTAAAATGATAGGTGGGATCTCTTATGGAGGCATCAGGGGCACACTAAAATTTTCGAACGATAGAGAAGTATAGGATGCCAGTGGATTCCTTCTGCAACCCATTTTACTTGTTTTGGAGGATACTGGGAGGGTACTGAACAAAAATGGCACTTACATCGTTTTGTAAGTGCCTGATAATCAAGTGGAGGCCACGGGACTGTAGTCGAACCATTGATTCCACTATTAAAACTGATAAAAAAGATAAAACTTGCTTAAAAACAGACACTTACACCTTTAAAGTCAACGTCTGGAATACAACTATTTCAGAATACACAGAAACGAAATTGGAGGAATCACTAAATGTTCCTTCTGGGATAAGTAAGCAAGTAAGGTTATAACGGACGCATCTAATCCTGATGTGCTACTTCCAATAGTTCCTTTGCCCGTTGAATGGCAGGGCCAATGTCACAGTGTATGTTATGCTTGCCTAACAATGCATATATGCCTGCTTTCAGCAGTTCCATCCTCACCTCCCTGTTCGCTCCTGAAATCAGGATGGTTGAGCCCTTTGAACGCATATAGGTACAAATACTTTTCAAACTGCTAACCCCCGTTGCATCAATGAAAGGTACATGCCGCATCCGCAAAATGAGTATCTTGGGCTTCTGGTGAAAACCGGTAATAATATCCTGGAATTTCTTAGATGCTCCGAAAAATAACGGTCCATTAATCTCATACATGATGATTTCTTTGGGCAACTCAGCCAATTCATCTTCAAATAGCACTTCGCCGTGCTCCTGTCCATCACTGAGCAGGTTGTTCGAAACATTTATAGCCGTTGCCTCACTCATCCGCTTCATGAAGATGAAACTGGAAAGTATCATCCCGACCTCAATCGCAATGATCAAGTCGAAGAATACGGTAAGAAAGAATGTGGTGAGCAAAACCAGCACGTCCATCCGGTTACTTTTCATCAATGAAAAAAAATGCTTCCACTCCCCCATATGCCAGGCCACAACCACCAAAATGCCTGCCAGGCAGGGCAGTGGGATCAGTTTCGCTACGGGAGCGAACAAGAGCATGATCAGCAACAACATCAGGGCATGGACAATGCCGGCAACGGGGGTTCTGCCACCATTCTTGATATTGGTAGCGGTTCGTGCGATAGCCCCCGTAGCAGGGATGCCACCAAACAGACCGGAAAAAACATTGGCTGCTCCCTGCGCCACCAGCTCCATATTGGAACGGTGTCGGCCACCGATCATTCCATCGGCCACTACCGCCGAAAGTAGCGATTCGATGGCCCCCAGGAGCGCAATGGCGATTGCAGGTTGGATTAGGGACTTGAGCGTCCCGAAATCCATTGCCGGGATTACCGGTGGCGAAATGCTATTAGGAATCGCCCCGAACCTGGTCTCAATAGTTTCCACGGGCAGGTTAAAATAATAAACGACAGCTGTGCTGAGCAGAATGGCAACAATTGACCCGGGTATCTTCTTATTGATCCGGGGAAAAACCAAGGCAATGACAATGGTGCCAATCCCTATGGCAAAAGCTATCCAGTTGAGATGGATGAAATGGCTCCCGTAAACGCCCCATTTCTCCACAAAGTCGGCTGGTAGTGATTCGATGGGCAGGCCAAACAGATCCTTGATCTGCGATGAAAAAATAATAATCGCGATACCGCTTGTGAAACCGACTATAAGCGGGTAAGGAACGAATTTCAGATAATTTCCCAACCGGGCCAGCCCCATGCCGATCAGCAGAAAACCGGCCATAAAGGTGGCCATGATCAACCCACTCACTCCATGCTCCTGGACGACAGCATATACAATTACAATAAATGCACCCGTCGGTCCTCCTATCTGGACACGACTTCCACCCAGAACAGATATCACCAACCCGGCAACAACCGCCGTTACCAAACCCTTTTCGGGCGAAACACCCGAGGCGATGGCAAAGGCAATGGCCAGGGGTAACGCTACAATACCAACAATGATGCCCGCCATTGCATCTTTCATCAGCTGCTGTCTCGAAATCCCCGATCTAATCAGGGTGATCAATTTGGGAATGAACTCGTTATTTTTCATTTATTATTAGGGCTCCCTCTGAGTTGAATGGGGTCTCATATCCATACATAGTAGCGAAATAAATCGTGGCAAAGGTAAAAGAAACACCAACGTAAACAGCATATTTGTAAAGGTTGCAGAGGTTGAACGACTGCGGCCTAACTGCTGGCTCTATTATTTATTAAGGCTGATGAAGAAGATCAATGGTTCGTTAAAGTTTTACGCGGCCCTAGTGCCGCAATAAATAAGTTCTTTGACAAGGGGTTGATTTTTCTTGGAGTTCGGGTTAATCCCGAACGCTGAAAAAAACCGATCCATGATTAACATGTTGTGATTGACGGTTTCAATGTTGCTGAACGAAAAGGCCTGACAATGTTCCAATGAGGTATGCGGCATGCAGGATTTCGCCCTCCGGATTTTCTATCTGCTGAAAGTATGCCATGTTGAGTTCAGTGGGGACCAGCTTGCCGTCATACTGTTTGGGTCTTCCCCGCCCCCTTTTCTGTGGCCCTTGGTAGAGATACTTCAAGTGGGCATCCCCTCGAAAGTGACTGATCACTTCCAATCCAGCTTCCTAACGGGATGGATGAAGGTCTTTTTGGCAAACCAGGCATCGGCCACGACCCGGTTGGAGATCGATCGCAGGACTCCCGAGCACTCCACGATGGCCGAAGCGTATCCATCAGCCAGGCTATGCTTAGCCTGTTGTGCTCGGATACCAGGGTTTTGTTGAACTCCAGAACGTCAAACCGTTTCTCGAATTGCTGGCGGTACCGCAATTCACTATATTTACCGTGTCGGGCCAGCTGCAGGAAATTAATCCGTCCCTTGATGGAAAGGAACTGGGTAAAGATTTCCAGCAAAAAAGAGCGCCGCCACGTGTTCAGGTTGCTTATTTTATATAACACACTGAAAATAAGTTTCTTATATAAGAAATAGTCCTTGGTAGTCATACTTAACAGAATCGCGGAATAATTCTATTAAGTTACTGATTACCAAGTGTTTTACCTAAAGAAAAAAAGGCTCTACAGTTATTCTGCAAAGCCTTGATAATCAAGTGGAGAATATCGGAGTCGAACCGATGACCTCTTGCATGCCATGCAAGCGCTCTAGCCAGCTGAGCTAATTCCCCATGTTGGTTGCCCGGGCAGGATACCTTTAGCAGGTTTTCCTGAACAGGCTTGACTTGCCGCGGAACGGCGATCGTCGCAATCTTCGAAGGGAGGGCAAATATAGGGCTTTTCAAAATTATTCTGAAAGATATTGTTGTATTTTTTCTCCGTAATTTGGCGGCCATGCAACCCTCTACGTTTGAGCGATTAGCAGCGACACTCGACGGTGAATGCCATGCTGACCAGACTACGCGTATTCTTTATGCGACGGATGCTTCTGCGTATTCTGAAATGCCTGTTGCTGTGGTGACACCTCGTTCGGCTGAGGATTTAAAGAAGCTGATTGTCTTTGCTTCCAGTCAAAACAGCTCGCTGATACCCCGGACAGCCGGGACTTCTCTGGCGGGCCAGGTGGTTGGCGGCGGCATCATTGTGGATGTTTCAAAACATTTTACTGGTATTCTGGAGGTGAATCAGGATGAAAAGTGGGTGCGTGTTCAGCCGGGTGTGGTCCGGGATGAATTGAATCTTCACTTGCAGCCTTACGGGCTTTTCTTTGCTCCGGAAACTTCTACTTCAAACCGGGCCATGATTGGTGGAATGATCGGCAATAATGCCTGTGGAGCCAACTCTGTGGTATATAAAAGCACAAGGGAACATCTTTTGTCGGTGAAAGCGCTGTTAAGCGATGGCTCGGAAACCGAATTCAAATCGCTGACCAGTGATGAGTTTCTTGAAAAATGCGACGGCAACACGCTGGAGGCATCATTGTATCGATCTATTCGGGAACAATTAACTGACCCGAAAAATCAGTCTGAAATAAGAAAAGCGTTTCCTAAACAAAGTATAGACCGCAGAAACACGGGATATGCTCTGGATCTTTTGCTGGGATCTACCCTGTTCAGTGGAGAACGCGGCCAGGGCGCCGGGCACAGTCAGGGCACCAGTCACGGCCAGGATGACGGCGATTTTAATTTTTGCAAATTGGTTGCCGGGTCGGAAGGGACCCTGGCTTTCATTACTGAGGCCAAATTGACGCTTTGTCCGTTACCTGCCGATAGCCGGGGGCTTTTATGTATTCATTTCAATTCTATTGATGAGGCATTGCGGGCGAATTTAATCGCGTTGAAGCATGGGGCTACTGCATGTGAGCTGATTGATCATTACATTCTTGAATGTACCAAAGAAAATCCCGGGCAACGGCAAAACCGATCTTTTGTTTTGGGAGACCCGCTGGCGATACTGATTGTCGAATACAGGGGTCGCAACCAGGCTGATGTTACCCGGACGGCCGGAATGGTTGAGAACGAAATGCGAAAGCAAGGGCTTGGCTATCATTTTCCGCTGCTTTTCGGGGAGGATACCCAAAAGATATGGTCGCTTCGAAAAGCTGGACTGGGGCTGCTGGGGAATCTTCCGGGTGATGCAAAAGCCGTTCCTGTCATCGAAGACACAGCCGTAGATGTATCTGACCTGCCCGCCTATATCCGGGATTTCAACCTGATCCTGGAGAAATACGGACTTAGTTCCGTTCATTATGCGCATGCGGGTTCGGGAGAATTGCATCTGCGCCCTATTATTAACCTGAAAACACAAGAAGGACATCGTCTGTTTCGCGCGGTGGCGGAAGAGATTGCGGTACTGGTGAAAAAATATCAGGGCTCCCTGAGCGGTGAGCACGGTGACGGAAGGTTGCGGGGAGAATTCATTGAACAAATGGTAGGAACCAGGGTTTATGAGCTGTTCAGGGAAATTAAACATACCTGGGACCCGAAGAATATTTTCAACCCGGGAAAGATCATTGATACCCCTCCCATGGATTCCATGCTGCGTTTCCGGCCGAAACAAAATGCAGCACCGGTAAAGACGGTTTTCCGGTTCCCGAACCAGGACATTCTGCAGCATGCCGAACAATGCAACGGAACGGGAGACTGCCGGAAATCACACTTGATCGGCGGCACCATGTGCCCTTCCTATATGGCCACAAGGAACGAGAAAGATACCACCAGGGCAAGAGCCAATATGCTGAGAACCTTCCTGACAAACTCAACCAAAGCAAACCGGTTCGATCACCCTGAAATCAAGGAAGTCATGGATCTTTGTCTTAGCTGCAAGGGTTGCAAGCATGAATGCCCAAGCAGCGTTGACATGGCAAAATTAAAAGCGGAGTTCCTGCAACATTATCATGATGCCAACGGGGTTCCGCTTCGCTCCCGCCTTTTGGCCAATTTCAGCACACTGGCAAAACTCGGTTCCATGGCTCCAACGCTATACAATTGGATGATGCGGGGCCGGGGGATTAGTTCGTTTGTCAAAAGCATCACCGGCATATCTGAAAAGCGGTCCATGCCGCCCTTGTACCATACTACGCTTAAAAAATGGATGCAGAAGCTATCAACTCTGCCGGCAGTTCCTGGCCCGGAAGCAGGCGTCCCCCGGAAACAGGTTTATCTCTTTTGCGATGAATTTACCAATTATCTGGACACCAGCATTGGCATTGCTGCCATCCGGCTTTTGCAGGAGCTGGGATATACAGTTTCTATACCCCGGCACCTGG
>DATCYD010000161.1:0-5923 GCA_036570465.1 Anseongella sp. | reverse complement strand
CCCCGGACGAGCCTGGAAGGAGATTTCATCTACCGCCAGCTGTTTTCCATACCGTTTCGTAAGCTGCTGAACTTCTATCATGTTGTCTGACCAATTCCAAAAATAAAAATATCTTTGCAGCATGCAGAACAAGGACCAGCTTTTTAAGAATATAATTGCCCATTCGAAGGAATATGGATTTGTTTTTCCTTCCAGTGAGCTTTACGACGGCCTTGGCGCTGTCTATGATTACGGACAACAGGGCGTCGAGCTGAAAAACAACATCAAGACGTACTGGTGGAAGGCCATGGTGCAGATGAATGAGAACATCACAGGCATTGATTCAGCTATTTTTATGCATCCGGAGATCTGGAAGGCCTCGGGCCATGTGGAGGGTTTTAATGATCCCATGATTGACAACAAGGATTCCAAAAAACGCTACCGCGCCGACAACCTGCTGGAAGACCGCATTGCCAAATACGAAAAAGAAGGTAAGAACGACAAAGCTTCCCGGCTCCAGGAGCAAATGGATACCTATCTGAAAGCCGATGACCTGGCGGGCCTGAAGCAGCTGATTGAGGAACACGAGATTGCCTGTCCGGTATCCGGTACCCGCAACTGGACGGATGTCCGGCAGTTTAACCTGATGTTCTCCACCCAAATGGGAGCAACTGCCGGAGATAGCGATGTGGTTTACCTGCGTCCCGAAACGGCTCAGGGCATTTTTGTGAATTTTCTGAACGTTCAGAAGACCGGCCGGATGAAAATTCCCTTTGGGATTGCCCAGATTGGGAAGGCTTTTCGCAACGAAGTCATTGCGCGTCAGTTTATTATGCGCATGCGCGAGTTCGAACAAATGGAGATGCAGTTTTTTGTGCGTCCGGGTACCGAACTGGAATGGTATGCCCGCTGGAAGGAGGCCCGGTTAAAATGGCATCTGGCGCTGGGAGCTGATCCGGACCATTACCGGTTTCATGATCATGCCAAGCTTGCCCATTACGCCAATGCCGCCGTGGATATTGAATATGAATTTCCCTTTGGGTTCAAGGAAGTGGAAGGTATCCATTCCCGCACGGATTTTGATCTCAGCCAGCACCAGAAGCACTCCGGCAAAAAAGTTCAATACTTTGACCCGGAGCTGAATCAATCATACGTGCCTTATGTAATCGAAACCTCCATCTGCCTGGATCGGATGTTCCTGACTGTTTTTTGCAATGCCTATACGGAAGAACAGTTGGAAAATGATTCCCGGGTGGTGTTGAAATTTCCGCCTGCCCTGGCTCCGGTGAAGGCGGCAGTGCTGCCCCTGACCCGCAAGGACGGACTACCTGATAAGGCCCGGGCCATCATGGATAGGCTTAAGGTCGATTTCAGCATGAAATATGACGAAAAAGACTCCATCGGGAAGCGTTACCGGCGCCAGGACGCCATTGGTACACCTTTCTGCATTACAGTTGATTACGAAACACTGGAAAATGATACGGTAACTATCCGGCGCCGTGACAGCATGGAACAGGAACGGGTATCCATAGAGAGCCTGCCCGGGCTGATCGGCGGGATGGTAAGCTGGAAAAACCTTCTACAATAGCAGCCAATCCTGGTTTTCTTCGAACCAGCGGACAAATTTCCGGATGCCGTCTTCAAAATCGGTGGTGGGAGCGTAGTTCAGTAATTTTTTGGCTTTGGATATATCGGCAACGGTTTGGGGGACATCACCCGGTTGCTCGGGACGGCGGTCGATGATCGCCTTGCGGCCGCTTACCTTTTCGATGGTCCCGATCATTTCCTGCAGACTGATCCCATGATGGTTTCCTACGTTGATAATCTCAAAAGGTGTGGCCTGATAGTCAATAGCGGCCATGATCCCTTGCACGATGTCCTCCACGTATGTATAGTCCCGGCTGCTGCTTCCATCCCCGTAAACGGTAATGGGGTCCCCCTGGATAATATCACGGGTGAATTTATGGATCGCCAGGTCAGGGCGCTGCCTGGGGCCGTAAACCGTGAAAAAACGCAGGGCGATGAAACGGATATCGTACAGATGCATATAGGTATGTCCGGCCATTTCACCCGATAATTTAGTAGCCGCATAGGGACTGATGGGCATTAGTTTTTCTTCTTCCTTCCAGGGTACGTTGGGGTTAACCCCGTACACACTGCTGGATGAGCCGAAGACGAATTGTTTGATCCCCCGGATACGTGCAAAATCCAGTAGATTCTGAGTGCCGATGACGTTCACTTGCTGGTATTGGGCGGGATATTGAATGCTGGGACGCACACCGGCTTTGCCTGCCAGGTGCACAATGGTATCATAATCGTCGGTGAGCCAAACCTCCAGGTCACCCAGTTCAGCGATATCCTGCTCTACCAGCTTGAAGCGCGGGTCTTTTTCGAGCGTTGAAAGATAATGTCTCTTAAAGCTTTCAGGGTAAAACGGATCAAAGTTATCAATACAGGTAACCTTGATGTCCGGATCTTTCAGCAGGTGTTCGCAAAGGTGGCTTCCGATAAAGCCGGCCCCCCCGGTGACCAGAATGTGTTTCATCGGGCCAAGATAATAATAATCCGTTATTTCTGTTTTACCGCCAGCTGGCCACAGGCGGCATCAATGTCCTTCCCCCGGCTGCGGCGAACGTGCACGTTTACTCCGCGGTTACGCAGATAGTTGGCAAAGGCATCCAGCTTGTCGGCGCCGGTGTTTTTGAAATCGGCGAATTCAATCGGGTTGTACTCAATAATATTCACCTTGCAGGGAACGTGTTTGCAGAATAAAACCAGTTCCCGGGCATCCTCAATTTCATCGTTGAAATTATTGAAGACGATGTATTCGTAAGTGACCGGGTTTTTGGTTTTGGAAAAATAATATTTCAGGGCATCGCGAAGCGCTTCCAATGAATTTTGCTCGCCGATGGGCATTATTTCATGCCGTTTCCGGTCGTTAGCCGCGTGCAGGGAAAGCGCGAGGTTGAACCTGGCGCCATCGTCGCCAAGCCTCCGTATCATTTTAGCGATACCCGCCGTGGATACCGTAATCCGTTTGTAAGACATGTTTAAGCCGTCTTCTGCTGTAAGGCGGTCAATGGATGTCATCATGTTCCGGTAGTTCAGCAGGGGCTCTCCCATCCCCATATAAACGATATTGCTGAGCGGTAAGCCGTAGTTTTCCCGGGCTTGCCGGTCAATCAATACCACCTGATCATAGATCTCGGCTGCTTCCAGATTGCGTTTCCGGTCCATATATCCGGTGGCGCAGAACTTACAGGTAAGGCTGCAGCCTACCTGGGATGAAACGCAGGCAGTCATCCGTTCTTCAGCCGGGATCAGTACCCCTTCCACAAGATTGCCGTCGTATAGCCGGAAGGCACTCTTGATGGTACCGTCGTTGCTTTGCTGGGAGTTACTGACCTGGACAGCATGTATGGCAAATTGTTCTTCCAGCCGTTCGCGCAATTCCCTGGAAAGGTTGGTCATTTCGCTGAAAGAAGAAACCGATTTCTTCCACAGCCATTCATACACTTGTGTGGCCCGGTAAGCGGGTTGTCCCATTCTCTCAAATACAGTCTTCAGCTCCTCCGGGGAGAATGCTCGTATATCTTTCTTTTCCAGCACGGTTTCCACGGTGCAAAGGTACGAAATTTCGTTCGTTACGGTGACCGGATATTGGTAACTTTGATCCATGAACCAAGGCAGGCTGCGAAAACTTAAATCAGATCTGGTATTCGATGGAAACCGCCTGTACGAAGGTGCGGTACTCTTGCTGACGGAAGACGGGACTATTGTGGGCCTGTTGCCGGCTGAAGGGAACGATAACGTGGCGGGTGAGGTGGAAGATCCGGAGACGGACGGGGAACACGTCGAATACTATCCAGGCCTGATGACCCCCGGTTTTATCAATGCCCATTGTCATCTGGAATTGTCGCATATGCGGGGTTTGCTACCTCGGGGTACAGGGTTGGTGGATTTTATTCTGCAGTTGCAGCATGGACGGCATATTCCTGCCGAAGACGTTATTTCCGCCATGCAGGAAGCGGAGGCTGAAATGCTGTCGGAAGGCATTGTGGCGGTTGGGGACATTGCCAATTCCGCGGTTTCCGTTCCGGTGAAACAGAAATCGCGTCTTTTATACCATACCTTTTTCGAGCTGTTCGGCCTTGATCCTGCAAAAGCGGACAGCGTACTCCCGGGGGGGATTGCCCTGCAGGAATCAGCTTTGGCCATGGGTGCTTCCAGTGTGGTTCCTCATGCGCCTTATTCAGTCTCGGAAAAGTTGTTTCGCCTGATCGGGGAACAGCTTTCATTGCTTTCAATCCATAATCAGGAGAGTGCTCACGAAGATTCCTTTTTTCTGGATGGGACAGGTGAGTTTTTGCGGCTTTATCAGGAATTTGGCATCGACATATCCTTTTACCAACCGTCGGGTCACCGGGCGCTGACAACATGGATGCCCTGGCTGGGAGGGAGCAGGAACCGGAAAATGTTGTTGGTACATAATACGTATACCACTGCTGCGGATGTAGAAGAAGCTTTACGGATGGGTGAGATGTGGTGGTGTCTTTGCCCTGGCGCGAATCTGTACATTGAGGGCAGGCTGCCAGACGTACCCATGTTTCTTGAAAAGGAGCTGGACATTGTCCTGGGAACGGATAGCCTGGCATCAAACGATTGCCTGAGTATCCTGGAGGAGATGAAGATACTTTCCCGTCATTTTCCACAGATCGGGTTGGAGCAATTATTGCAATGGGCTACCTTGAACGCGGCGCGATTTTTTGGCTGGGATCATCTGGGTAGTTTTGAGAAAGGAAAAAGACCCGGTGTAAACCTGATCACCGGCGTAACCGCCGGACGGCTTGGGGAGGACGTGAGGGTAAGGTCTCTGGTGCCTGCCGGGGCCGGACCGGAGCGCATATAAAGGGCGCATTTAAACGAATGCATGAAAAAGCATCTGAATATAAAAATCACCGGAAAGGTGCAGGGAGTTTGGTTTCGGGACAGCACTAAGGCGGTAGCCAATCAGTTGGGTATCACCGGATTTGTCCGGAACGAGCCTGACGGGTCGGTGTATGCCGAAGCAGAAGGGACGTCCCTGAAACTTAATAATTTTGTGGAATGGTGCCGGGAAGGTCCTGACAGAGCGGAGGTAAGTGATGTTCAGGTAACGGAAAACGATCATCTTCAGGATTTTCGCGATTTTGTAGTCCGGAAAAAAGATATCTTTGGGCCTAAATAGCTTTCTTTTTGTCTGTTTATAGAAAATTCGCCGGGCAAACCGCCATTTACGGAATCAGCACCATTGTATCCAGGTTGCTGAACTTCCTGCTAACTCCCTTATATACGCGTGTTTATCAGGAAGAAGTCTATGGCATTTTTACAGAAATGTATGCCTGGGCGGCACTTATCAATGCCCTGCTGGCTTTCGGGATGGAAACCACCTATTTCCGGTACCTGCAGAAGCATGATGACAAAAAAGCAGTGTACTCAAACGGCTTTCAGCTGGTAGGCGCCTTATCTGCGATTTTTCTGGTGGCGGGTCTTTTAAATGCTTCTTCCCTGGGCGGAATGATGCAGAAAGGAGGATTGGTGCCGGCGGGTGATTATGCAGATTACATTGCGTTTTTTGCCTTTATCGTCTTTTTTGATAACCTGGCCGTTTTACCCTTTGCTCGGTTACGGGCAGAAGGGAAAGCGTTTCGATACAGCCTGTTGAAATTCATCAATATCGCCGTTTTCATGATGCTCAACCTGGTGCTGATTGTGCTGGTTCCGGTGATGATTCGCGAAAAATGGATGTTTTATGAGCAGCTAGAGTCATTTTACAGACCGCAATGGATCGGGTATGTTTTTGTTTCCAACCTGGCAGCCAGTGCACTTACCTTTTTATTGCTGACCCCTGAATTGTTGAAGATTCGGTTCGGCGTGGATCTTCAGCTGATGAAAAAGATGCTGG
>DATCYD010000160.1:0-10825 GCA_036570465.1 Anseongella sp. | reverse complement strand
TACTGCTTGGCTTCATTTACATCATCAAAAAGGGGGCGTTGAAGTGGGAGTAAGTAGCTTGATACTCCTCCTTTTAAACCTTAAATTTGCAGCCGCCCGGTAACGGGTCAACGAAGGGGACGATCATGAGTGATATACAATTGGTAGATGCGCCGGCGGGCGTAGAAGGCTCCGGCTTTTTTGCAACCCGTCTCGATAAGGCGGTAGGGCTGGCACGGTCGCATTCCCTGTGGCCACTTCCATTCGCTACTTCCTGCTGTGGTATTGAGTTTATGGCTACCATGGGAGCTAATTATGACATTGCCCGGTTCGGTTCTGAGAGACCCAGTTTCTCACCCCGGCAGGCGGACTTGCTGATGGTAATGGGCACCATTGCCAAAAAGATGGGACCGGTGCTTCGCCAGGTCTATTTGCAGATGGCAGAGCCTCGTTGGGTCATGGCTGTGGGCGCATGCGCATCCAGCGGAGGGATCTTTGATACTTACAGCGTGTTGCAGGGAATTGACGAAGTGATCCCGGTGGATGTTTACGTTCCGGGATGCCCGCCGCGACCCGAAGCGATCCTGGATGGCCTGATGCGCGTTCAGGAGCTGGTGAGGGGGGAGTCACTCCGACGCAGAGGTTCTGCAGAATACAAAGAATTGATGGCTAAATACGGGATCCAGTAACATGGGAGTCATTAGCAATCAGGGTATCCTGGACAAATTAAATAATCAGTTTCCGGACGCGATCTACGATGTCTCCGAACCGAAAGACCTGCTGACCTTTACAACCGGCAGGGAGCAGTTGCTATCGGTCATTTCCTACCTGAAAGAGGACGCTTCGCTGGCTTTTCGTTTTCTCACAGACCTGACCGGGGTCCATTATCCCGATCGGGAATTGCCGTTGGGCGTGGTTTACCATTTACAAAGCATGGCACTGAACCGGCGGCTGAGGGTGAAGACATTCCTGCCGCTGAACAACCCACGAGTTGCCAGTCTCACCGGAGTATTTCCCGGCGCCAACTGGATGGAGCGGGAAACGTATGATTTTTTCGGGATTGTTTTTGAAGGGCACCCTGACTTGCGGCGAATTCTGAATGTGGATGACATGGTGGCCTTTCCCATGCGGAAGGAATTTCCCCTGGAAGACCCCAATAGGAGGGATAAGAATGACGACTTTTTTGGAAGATAACAACGAGCTGCAGAAAGATATTACAACGCTGAACCTGGGGCCCACCCACCCGGCTACCCACGGAGTATTTCAGAACATACTAAAGATGGACGGGGAACGCATCGTTTCCGCCGACCCAACTATCGGATACATTCACCGGGCTTTCGAGAAAATCGCCGAACATCGCCCTTTTTACCAGATCACTCCGCTAACCGACCGCCTGAATTATTGCTCGGCCCCGATCAACAACATGGGCTGGCACATGACAGTCGAAAAAATGCTTGGGATCGAATTACCCAAGCGCGTGGATTACCTGCGGGTGATGGTAATGGAACTGAGCCGCATCGCGGATCATTTGATATGTAACGGCATTCTGGGAGTGGACAGCGGCGCCTATTCAGGATTCCTTTACCTGTTCGAAGAAAGGGAAAAAATCTACGATATTTTTGAAGAAATATGCGGCGCCCGTCTCACCACCAATATTGGCCGCATCGGAGGTTTTGAACGCGATTTCAGTGATAAAGCTTTTGATCGGATCCGCCAGTTCATGAAGGAGTTCCCACCGGTAATGAAAGACTTTGAAAAGCTGTTCAACCGGAACCGGATCTTCATTGACCGCTGTACCGGTGTGAGCCCCATTACCGTGGAGCAGGCATTGAGCTATAGCTGGACCGGTCCACTATTGCGGGCGGCCGGCCTGGATTATGATGTCCGTGTGCTGGAACCCTATTCCTCTTATGAGGACTTTGAGTTTGAGATACCTGTAGGGACCAGTGGCGATTGTTACGACCGGTTCATCGTCCGGAACGAGGAGATATGGCAAAGTTTCCGCATCATTGAGCAAGCGCTCGAAAAACTGGAGAAAGAACCCAAAGGCGTTTTTCACGCCGATGTCCCCGATTTTTACCTTCCTCCCAAAGGGGAAGTATATAATAGTATGGAAGCGCTCATTTACCATTTTAAAATCGTAATGGGCGAAATTGAGAACCCGGCTACCGAAGTATATCATGCGGTGGAAGGCGCCAATGGCGAACTCGGATTTTACCTGATCACCGATGGCGGGCGTTCACCATTCAGGCTGCATTTCCGCCGGCCCAGTTTCATCAACTATCAGGCTTATCCGGACCTGATCGTGGGAGGGTTGCTGTCGGACGCTATTTTGACAATGAGCAGCATGAACGTGATCGCGGGAGAACTTGATGCATAGTACGTCAACTAGAAATTTTAAAAATGGAAATACGGTTTTCGGCGGAGAGGTTGGCTGAGGTGAAGCAGATCATTGAACGCTATCCCGAGGGCAGGCAGAAGTCGGCATTGTTGCCGGTTTTGCATATTGCCCAGGCGGAGTTCGATAACTGGCTGAGCCCTGAAGTGATGGATTATGTCGCTGAGTTGCTGGAAATCGAGCCCATCGAGGTGTATGAAGTGGCCTCGTTCTATACCATGTTCAACCTGCAACCAGTAGGCAAATACGTGCTGGAAACATGCCGGACAGGACCCTGCTGCCTGGTAGGCGCCGAGAAGCTTCAGGCACATCTGGAAGAAAAATTAGGGATCAAACCCGGCGAAACCACAGCCGATGGCTTGTTCACCCTTAAACCGGTGGAATGCCTGGCCGCCTGCGGCTTCGGTCCGGTGATGCAAGTGGGAGCCGCTTATTATGAACGGCTGACCCCGGAAAAATTAGACGAGCTGCTGGATCGCTTCAGGAACGAAAACCAGCGGGCAACATATTGTTAATATGGGAATGAAGATATTAACGCAGCACATCAATACTCCCGGCATCGACACCATGGACGGTTACCGGAAGCAGGGAGGTTATGCAGCCGTTGAAAAGGCCCTCAAGAGCATGAGTCCTGAGGATGTGCTGGAAGAAGTCAAGAAATCTGGCCTTCGGGGAAGAGGCGGTGCCGGCTTCCCCACGGGATTGAAATGGAGTTTCCTGGCCAAGCCAGAGGGCGTACCGCGTTATCTGGTATGTAATGCGGACGAAAGCGAACCCGGTACTTTTAAAGATCGCGAGCTGATGAGCAAGACGCCGCATTCGCTCATCGAGGGAATGATCGTTTCCAGTTTCGCCCTGGGGGCCAATACCTCCTATATATATGTACGGGGCGAGCTGTTCTATGTAATTCGCATGCTGGAGAAAGCCATTGCCGAAGCCTACGAAAAAGGTTATCTCGGGAAGAATATCCTTGGCAGCGGATACGATCTGGATCTTTACGTGCAGCCTGGCGGCGGCGCCTATATCTGCGGTGAAGAAACCGCATTGATTGAATCATTGGAGGGGAAACGTGGAAACCCCCGCATCAAGCCTCCCTTCCCGGCGGTGTCAGGAGTATGGGGTCGCCCGACAGTGGTCAACAACGTTGAAACCATTGCTGCCACCAGCTGGATCATTCTGAACGGAGGGGACGAATATGCAAAGATCGGTGCGGGCCGAAGTACCGGTACCAAACTCATTTCCGCTTGCGGAAATATCAATAATCCCGGGATCTATGAGATCGAACTCGGCGTTCCGGTAGAAGAGTTTATTTATTCCGATGAATATTGCGGCGGCGTAGCCGGTGGAAAACGAATGAAAGCGGTTGTAGCCGGTGGTTCCTCCGTGCCTGTTTTACCTGCCAATCTGATCCTTAAAACCCTGGAGGGTGAATCCCGGCTAATGACCTACGAGTCACTTGCCGATGGTGGCTTTGCCAGCGGTACCATGCTGGGTTCGGGTGGTTTTATTGTGATGGATGAAGACGCATGTATCGTTCGTAACACCTGGAATTTTACCCGCTTTTATCACCACGAATCCTGCGGACAATGCAGCCCTTGCCGTGAAGGGACCGGCTGGATGGAAAAAGTATTGCACCGTCTGGAATACGGACACGGAAAAATAAGCGACATCGATCTGTTGGTAGATGTTGCTGCTAAGATCGAAGGAAACACGATTTGCCCGCTGGGTGATGCCGCGGCATGGCCGGTAGGCAGTGCCATCAGGCATTTCCGAGACGAGTTCGAATGGCATGTGCGGGAACCGAAGCTCAGCCAGGAACGGAATTACGGCCTGGCGAATTATGCCGATCCGTTGCCGGCGCCTGTGGAGGTAGAATGATGAATAAGGAAGAGTAAGATGTCAGAAAAGTATAAAGTAACCATCGACGGTGTAACCGCGGAAGTGGAGCCGGGAACCACCATCCTGAATGCCGCGCGTCAGATCGGAGGCGAGCTGGTACCTCCTGCCATGTGTTACTATTCTAAACTGGAAGGGTCAGGCGGAAAATGTCGTACCTGCCTGGTGAAGGTAAGCAAGGGGTCTGAAAAAGATCCGCGGCCCATGCCCAAGCTGGTCGCTTCCTGTCGGACTACGGTGATGGACGGTATGGAAGTAAAGAATATCACCTCGCCTGAAGTACTGGAAGCCCGAAAGGGTGTAGTGGAGTTTCTCCTGATCAACCACCCGCTGGATTGTCCTGTTTGTGATCAGGCGGGGGAATGCAAGATGCAAGATCTGTCATACGAGCACGGCGCGGAAGCTACCCGCTATGAGTTTACCCGCCGTACCTTTGACCGGATCGATATCGGAGATAAGATCCAGCTTCATATGAACCGGTGCATTCTTTGTTACCGCTGTGTATATGTGGCCAATCAGCTGACGGACGAGCGTGTTCACGGCATTGTGGGACGTGGCGATATGGCAGAGATCAGCACGTATGTGGAAAAAGCCATTGACAATGATTTTTCAGGAAATGTGATCGATGTATGCCCGGTAGGCGCCCTGACTGACAAAACTTTCCGGTTCAAGAACCGCGTTTGGTTTACCAAGCCTGTCTCGGCCCACCGCGACTGCGACAAATGCTGTGGTAAAGTTACCCTTTGGTACAAGGGAGACGATGTGCTTCGGGTGACTGCCCGCAAGGATAAGTACGGGGAAGTAGAAGACTTTATCTGCAACACCTGCCGCTACGATACGAAAAAGACAAGTGACTGGGTCATTGAAGGACCTGCTGCAATCAATCGCCAATCGGTGATCTCCGCCAATCATTATGAAGGCAGGGTGGTCCCGGTAATAGACAAACAGTAAATGGACATTGCCTTTATTATAGAAAAAGCGATCCTTATTTCGGTAGTGCTGGGCATCAGCCTGGTTACCGCCATGTACACCACCCTGGCTGAAAGGAAGATCGCAGGTTTCCTGCAAGACCGTCACGGACCAAACCGCGCGGGCCCTTTCGGTTTGTTGCAGCCTCTGGCAGATGGTGTCAAACTGTTTACCAAAGAAGAGATCATTCCGCGGGAAGCCAACCGGTTTTTATTCATATTGGGGCCGTCGCTGGCCATGCTCATGGCTTGTGTGGGTACTGCCGTGATTCCCTGGGGAGAAGAACTTCAGATCGGCGACCGTACGGTTTCCCTGCAAATTGCCGATGTTAACATTGGCATTCTGTATGTGTTCGGGGTAGTTGCCCTGGGTGTGTACGGCATCATGATCGGGGGGTGGGCTTCCAATAATAAGTATTCCCTGTTGAGTTCCATCCGGGCCGCCTCCCAGAATATCAGCTATGAGATTTCCATGGGGCTGTCGTTGATCGCTTTGCTGATGATGACCGGCACGTTGAGCCTGGGTGAGATCGTTGAACAGCAGCGCGGCATCAACTGGAATATCTGGTACCAACCGATCGGATTCATCATTTTTCTGACCTGTTCCTTCGCCGAGACCAACCGGAATCCTTTCGACCTGGTTGAATGTGAAACAGAGCTGGTGGGCGGTTATCACACGGAATATTCCAGCATGAAGCTTGGTTTTTTCCTTTTTGCCGAGTACATTAATATCTTCGTGACATCCGCGGTCATGGCTACGCTTTATTTTGGAGGCTATAATTTCCCGGGCATGGATGCCCTGGCAGAAGCAGGCGTAGCACAGAACTGGATTACACTGATTGGTGTGGCGGCGCTGCTGATAAAAATATTGTTTTTCATCTTTTTCTTCATCTGGGTGCGCTGGACGGTTCCACGCTTCCGATACGACCAGTTAATGAGGTTGGGATGGAATGTAATGATTCCCCTGGCGATCGCCAATATTGTTATTACTGGAGTTGTGATGTACTTATTTGGTCTGTAAGTTCCGGATTGCTGGTTGGGAAGGATTAATCTGATTGGAATGGAAAAATTGGAAAATATATCATTGACGGGGCGGAAGAAGGTGCTGGAAAAGAAACCCATGAATTTCATGGAGCGAATTTACCTGCCATCCATTGTGCAGGGATTGGCCATTACCTTTAAGCATCTGTTCCGCAAAAAGGCGACGATTCAATATCCGGAACAAAAGCGGGAGTTTTCCGCAAACTTCCGCGGAATTCATTCTCTGAAGCGGGATGAAGAAGGAAAGGAACGCTGTACAGCATGTGGTTTGTGCGCCCTCTCCTGCCCGGCCGAAGCCATTACCATGATTGCTGATGAACGCAAACCCGGCGAAGAGGCGCTTTACCGGGAAGAAAAGTATGCCCGGGTGTACGAGATCAATATGCTGCGTTGCATCTTTTGCGGTTTCTGCGAGGAAGCCTGTCCAAAACAAGCCATTTATCTGGACGGTGATATCGCACCCGCGGACGTGGACCGCAAAAATTTCATATACGGCAAGGACAAATTATTGGAGCCATTGTTAAAATAACTAAATTCGCGGCCTGAATCATGATGCTTACGCAGTCGTTGTTTTATTTTTTGTCGTTCCTGGCTGTCTTCAGCGCACTAGCCGTGATAATTGCCAAAAATCCGGTTCACAGTGTACTGTACCTGGTACTCACTTTTTTTGCTATCACCGGTCATTATATTTTACTAAATGCCCAGTTCCTGGCCATTGTGAACGTGATCGTATATGCCGGAGCCATCATGGTACTTTTTCTTTTCGTCCTGATGCTGCTCAATCTGAATGCAGAAACCGAACCGCAGAAACCGGTTTATATCAAATTTGCCGGAGTCATATCAGGAGGTGTCCTGCTGCTGGTACTCGTGGGCGCTATGAAGACGGTAGCTTTATCAGAAGGAGCTGTCACGCCGGTACCGGATATGGGACTGGTTGAGAACCTGGGAAAAGTATTGTTCAATGAATTTTTACTGCCCTTTGAGCTGGCATCGGTACTGTTGCTGTCGGCCATGGTAGGGGCGGTGCTGATCGGAAGAAAGGAAGCCTGATGGAAGATACCCTGCAAACGATACGGTCCATACCGCTGGAACATTATATTTTGTTCTGCACCGCGCTGTTTGTCATCGGTGTGGCAGGCGTACTCATACGGAGGAACGCCATCATCATTTTAATGTCGGTAGAGCTCATGCTGAATGCGGTGAATTTGCTCCTGGCAGCCTTTTCGGTACATCATGGAGACCCTTCCGGACAGGTATTTGTCTTTTTTATCATGGCGGTAGCTGCGGCGGAAGTGGCCGTAGGACTGGCTGTGATCGTGATGATATACCGTAACACCGGTTCGGTGGACATTAATATCATGAATAAACTGAAGTGGTGATGATTGAGAAATCCTGGCTGATACCCTTATTGCCCTTCCTGGGATTCCTGATAAACGGCCTGGGAGTGAAGCTGATTCCAAAGACCGCTGCCGGTTTCATTGGCAGCGCTTCGGTTCTGGTTTCATTTCTTTTAAGTGTGCTGGTATTCCTTGAGTTCCGCGCAAGCGGTTCCACCGGAGTAACCGTAAAACTGTTCGACTGGATCAATGCCGGCAGCCTCAGCATTCCTTTTTCCTTCTATATTGATCCGCTCAGTTGCATCTGGTTGTTGATCATTACCGGGATCGGATTTCTGATACATGTGTATTCTACCGGTTATATGCATGACGATGAAGATTTTGGGAAGTTCTTTGCTTATCTGAACCTCTTTGTTTTCTTCATGCTGCTGCTGGTCATGGGCGCCGGGTATGTGATCATGTTCATCGGATGGGAAGGCGTAGGTCTTTGTTCTTACCTGCTTATCGGCTTTTGGTACCGGAATAATGCCTATAACGACGCCGCCAAAAAAGCGTTTATTATGAACCGCATCGGCGATCTGGGTTTCCTGCTGGGTGTTTTCATGTTGATAGGAACTTTTGGAAGCACCGATTTTACAGAGATATTCCCGCAGGCGGCCGGTTTCCAGTCCGGAGACGGACGTCTGGTTGCCATTACCCTTTGCCTGTTTATCGGCGCCATAGGTAAAAGCGCGCAGCTTCCGCTTTACACCTGGTTGCCGGACGCCATGGCCGGTCCCACTCCGGTTTCGGCCCTTATTCACGCAGCAACCATGGTCACGGCAGGGATCTATATGGTAGCCCGGTCCAACATTCTGTACGCTTTATCGCCGGTTTCCATGACGGTTGTTGCCGTTACCGGTTTAGCTACTGCCATATTCGCGGCGCTGATTGCCATTTCGCAAAACGATATCAAGAAAGTGCTGGCCTACTCCACCGTAAGTCAGCTTGGTTATATGTTTCTGGCCCTGGGGGTTGGAGCCTTTACCGGAGCGGTTTTTCATGTGATGACACATGCTTTTTTTAAAGCGCTTTTATTCCTCGGCGCCGGAAGTGTAATTCACGCATTGCACAATCAGCAGGATATGCGTCGCATGGGAGGGTTGAAAAAGGCCATGCCTGTGACTTTTGTCACGATGCTGCTGGCCACATTGGCCATTTCCGGAATACCGCCTTTCTCCGGCTTCTTTTCCAAGGATGAGATTCTGGCACACGCCTTTTTCCATGAACCTCTGCTATGGGTGCTTGGATTTACCGGCGCATTGCTGACCGCTTTTTATATGTTCAGGATGATGTTCCTGACTTTTTGGGGCGATTTCCGGGGGAGTGATGAAGAAAAAAAACAGTTACACGAATCTCCGCGCAGCATGACCCTGCCGCTGATCGTGCTGGCCGTCCTTTCCGTGCTGGGCGGTTTTCTTGGATTGCCTGAAGTTATTGCCCATCAGGCACACTTGCTGGGCGGTTTTCTGGCACCGGTGTTTTCAGAAAGCCTGGAGGTGCTTCCGGATGTCCGCATTTCTCACAGTACAGAATGGTTGCTGATGAGCATATCGGTACTGGGAGTGCTGGGTGCGATCGCTATTGCGTGGTCAATATATTTGCGCAAAAAAACCATTCCTCAGGAGGACAGCGTAAAACGCAGAGGAGTGGTCGCCTGGTCGTACCAGCGGTTTTATATGGATGAATTTTACGACTTCCTTGTCCAGCGCCCGCTGAATGCCTTATCGGTGTTCTTTTACCGGGTCATGGATGGGCGGGTTATCGACGGTTTTGTAAACGGCATCGGCAAAACAGTGATGGCGTTTTCGACCACCCTCCGGTTGGTACAGACCGGCAGGATCGGGAGCTATCTGTTTTTGATGGTGGCGGGCATTATCCTGATCTTTCTGTTGAACTATTGGATCTTTTAGCAGCGATTGATGATTACAGTCATACTATTTTTATTCCCTGTACTGGCGTCTTTGCTAACCCTGGTGTTTTCGCCAGCCAAGGCAAGATACGCGGCCTTCGCATTTGCCCTGGCCGAGCTCCTGATGGCGCTGTATGCCTGGGCCGGTGCGCTGCCCACAGGGGAGTATCAGTTTTTGGCCAATATACCCTGGGTGGCCAGCCTGGGGATCAATTTTAAGGTGGGAATGGACGGCATTAGCCTGCTGATGGTCCTGTTGACCGCGCTGCTGGTCCCTTTAATCATCCTGGCAACCTTCCAACGGGATATTCGCGCGCCACGGGTGTTTTACGCACTTATACTTTTCATGCAAGCGGGCCTCACAGGGGTGTTTGTAGCCCTGGATGCCTTTCTGTTCTATGTTGCCTGGGAAGCAGCCCTGATCCCCATTTATTTTATTTCCGCTTTGTGGGGCGGAGAGAACCGGGTACGCGCCACCTTTAAGTTCCTGATCTACACCATTACCGGTAGTTTCTTTATGCTGGTAGGGATTATCTATCTCTATCTGCAAACTCCGGGTGCCCATAGCTTCGATATTGCAGCATTCTATGCCCTTGAACTGAACTATCCTCAGCAAGTGTGGATATTCCTGGCATTCTTCATTGCTTTTGCCATCAAAATGCCTCTGTTTCCCTTCCATACCTGGCAGCCGGATACCTATGCCGCCGCTCCAACGGCCGGCACCATGCTGTTGTCTGCTATTATGCTGAAGATGGGGATCTACGGGGTCATTCGCTGGATCCTTCCGGTTGTACCCGCAGCAGCAGTCCAATGGGCTGATGTCGTTATCGTACTGGCCATCATTGGGATTATATACGCCTCTGTTATCGCCTTCAGGCAGCGTGATGTAAAGCGGTTGATCGCTTATTCGTCCATTGCCCACGTGGGCCTGATCGCTGCCGGACTGTTTACCCTGAGTGAAACGGCTATGCAGGGAGCCATGCTCCAGATGCTGAATCATGGGATCAATGTGCTGGGCTTGTTCTTCATTGCCGACATTCTTTTTGACCGGATTGCCACCTATGACCGGGCCGCCATGGGCGGGATTGTACATCGGGCGCCGGTGCTGGCGGCTTGTTTCATGATTGTCCTCCTGGGTAGCATCGCCCTTCCCCTGACGGGAGGTTTTGTGGGTGAGTTCCTGCTTCTGACCGGCCTGTTCAGCTATAGTGTGCCATTCACCGTGCTGGGCGGACTGACAGTGATCTTTAGTTCA
>DATCYD010000159.1:0-16239 GCA_036570465.1 Anseongella sp. | reverse complement strand
CCATCCGCGGAATGGCCAGTTCCATGTGGTCCTGGCTGGAAGATACAGGCGGTGAACAGATTCCTATTAAGCGCATCGGCCATAAGAAGATCGACAACCGGTACAAAGGGACTTACTAGCGTTAGTTTACCTATTTCAGCGCTAATTTAACGCGAGACCGGCTCTCCAGTTCGGTTAAACGCTGCTCGGCGATAACAGTTTGATCTTTTCCATCCCCAATATGGAATGGTATTTTTTTGAATAGCCCATTTTCAAAACCGCCAAAATCCATCTCAATACCGCCATACTTTTTCATTATCAGGTAGTTATATTTGGGCTTCCTCATTTAACCTGACCATGAAAGTTTACCAATCAAGATTTGAGGAAAAATTGTCGTAAGGTTTATCCTGATTTTATCAGCATGAGTTACGGGCATTATTGCACGCATATTCAATAAAATATGAAAACAAAAGGACACTGTATCATCTTGTTATCTATTCTTTTGCTGTCCACATCCTATGCTTTCGGGCAAGCGGATCTGAGATCCCTGCTTGAAATGGCGGCAGAAAATTATCCCGCCATAGCAGCTAAACAAGCGCAGGCCGAAGCTGCCAAGGCTAGCATATCATTAGAAAAAAACACCTTGCTTCCCTCACTGGACGCTGCTTATCAGGCGAATTATTCCACTTACAACAACATCACCGGTATGCATTATCCGGCAACACTGATCCCAATCAGCGGTCCGCCTTCCAGTGAGAATAACGATGATGGAGTGCCAGGCTCCGCGGCCAGCCTCATGCTCAAATGGTCGCCGGTTACATTTGGTCAACGTTCAGCCTCTATAGAATACCATAAAAAACTATACGAGAAAGGGCTGGCAAGCGTGGAGGACGAAGTATTAAGAGTAAAATTCCAGGTTGCCTTTATGTATCTCGAAATAGCTACCACGGGGGAATTGATAAAGGCATATGAAAAGAACGTGGAACGCAACGCGTTCCATCTGAAGCAGGTTGCCTCGCTGGCAAGAGCTGGTATCCGCCCCGGCGTGGATAGCCTTAAGTTTAAAGGGGAACTGTCCAAGACCAATACTGCTTTGTATGATCTGCAAAACCTGCTGGAAACCCAGAAACAAGAGCTGGCCGAATTACTGGCTACGGAAAATCTGCAGGATTTTGAGATCGATGATTTTCTTTTTGAGCATCTTCCTGCGCTCTCCGCCGCCTCACCGGATCCCGGTCAGAACCCGCTGCTTCGTATGGCACAGTTTGATGTGGAAGCAAATGAAGCCAGCCTGAAACAGATCAAACGCTCCTGGACACCCCGGTTGGAATTCTGGAGCACCGCTTACGGGCGCGGATCGGGAATCGGTTTTGACGGAACGGTCAACAAATCCGACGGCTGGTCATTCAGCCGCTATAATTATGGCATAGGGTTTCAGATCGTTTTTCCTATCCTGGATTTGAGCAATACCCATCTTAAAACCCGGCGGCAGGAGGCCTTGCTCCGGTCATCCAGGAGTTATCTGACCCAAACGCAGATTAGCCTGAATAAGCAGAAGCAAGTAGCTCTCGGGAATTTTTCCACTAACCTAAAGATAGCTGGTGAAGTTCCGGTTGAATATGAAGCCAGTGAGTCCGCCTACAGGGTGCTGCAAACCCGGTACAAGGCCGGTCTGGTGGATTATACGGAACTTATCCAGGCGCAATATGACCTGCTGAATGCCGAGGCCCGTTTAAAGAACGCTTATATCGATTCCTGGAAGTCCCTGCTGCGTCTGGCAGTGATCGATGGCGATATAACTATTTTCCTTGACCAAATTCAACCATAAAATGAAGCTAATTGAAGGCTCGTTAAGTAAATCTATTACCATTATTGTATCGGTGATTGCCGTGGTATTCTTTTCCATCATGGCTATCAGGACCATGAAAATAGACATTTTCCCAAAATTCGGTTTGCCAACTATTTATGTAGCTCAACCCTATGGGGGGCTCTCGCCTGAACAAATGGAGGGATTTGTAACGTCTTATTATGAGTACCATTTTCTATATGTTACAGGGGTGAAATCGGTAGAATCCAAATCAATCCAGGGGAACGCGCTGATCAAGATCACCTTTCACGAGGGTACCGACATGAGTCAGGCTGCGGCCGAAGTGGCCGGGTATGTGAGCCGTTCCCGGGCCTTTATGCCCCCTGGAACCGTTCCCCCGTTCGTTACCCGTTTTGACGCCGGCAGTGTTCCGGTAGGCCAGCTGGTCTTTACCTCTGAAACCAGGACGCTCGGTGAGATCCAGGATCTGGCCTTGTTCCGGGTCAGACCGATGTTCTCTACCCTTCCCGGGGTATCGGCACCTCCCCCTTTTGGAGGAAGCCAGAAAACGGTCGTTATCAAGGTGGATCCGGAAAAAGTGCGGAATTATAATTATACGCCTGATGAGATCGTGCAGGCACTGGCTGAATTCAACACCATTTCTCCGGCCGGCAACCTGCGGGTGGGCGATGAGATGTTGATCACTCCCCAGAATACGGTGGTGGAGGATGTAAAGGAACTTGAAAATATCCCGCTGAAATTAGGTGAAGGAGCTTCGGTTTATCTAAAGGACATTGCCAGCGTGGAGATCGGCTCGGATATCACGACGGCCTATGCCCTGGTCAACGGAGCAAGATCGGTCTATATACCAGTCACCAAGCGGGCAGATGCTTCCACCTGGGAAGTGGTTAAAAGGGTAAAAGCCGCCTTGCCGGACATGCAGGCAGCTGTACCTGATGATATTAAGGTATCGTATGAGTTTGACCAATCTGGTTATGTTATCAACTCCTTAAAGGGGGTACTTTTCGAGGGGATGCTTGGAGCTCTTTTGACCGGCCTCATGGTGCTGTTATTCCTGCGAGACCCCAGAGGCGCCCTGATCGTGGTGCTTACCATTCCGATTGCCTTGCTGAGCAGTGTTATCTGCCTGAACGCGGCCGGGCAGACGATTAACATTATGACCCTTGGAGGGCTTGCCTTATCGGTCGGGATCCTGGTGGATGAGGCCACGGTGACGATTGAAAATATCCACCGGCATTTTGAAATGGGAAAAACAAAGGCAAGAGCTATACTGGACGGTTGTAAGGAAATTGTTTTTCCGAAGCTGCTCATCCTGTTCAGCATCCTGGCCGTGTTTGCCCCATCCCTATTTATGTCAGGGGTTCCCCGGGGAATGTTCATGCCCATGGCCCTGGCTGTAGGCTTTGCCATGATCGCTTCCTTTATTTTATCCATGACCTTTGTGCCGGTCGCAGCTGTTTGGATGATGAAGCACGTGCAGCAGGAAGACCATCCATCAAGTAAGTTCAACCGGTTCAAGCAGAGGTACCTGAAGTTGCTGGAACGATTAGCTTCCAGGACTTCCCTGGCGCTGGTCTCCTTTTTCCTGATTGTCGGGCTGCTGCTGGCAGGGTGTTTTTATTTCACAGGAGTGGACATTTTCCCGAAAACCGACGCGGGCCAGGCCCAGGTCAGACTTCGATTGAAAACCGGCACCCGCCTGGAACGGACCGAAGAAGCGACGCAGAAACTCCTGCAAATTGCCGGGGAAATTGTGGGCAAGGAAAATATTGACATCAGCTCTGCCTTCGTGGGCACCCAGCCTTCGGCCTACCCGGTTAACCTGATCCATCTCTGGACCAGCGGACCCCATGAATCGGTGACCAAGATCAAGCTCAAGGAGGATGCAGATTATCCAATTGAAGAATTCAAGGAAGAGCTCAGGGCGCGTGTAAAAGAAGAGATTCCGGGTGCAAAAATCTCTTTTGAGCCGGGCGACCTGGTAGACCAGGTGTTGAACCTGGGATCGACCAATCCGGTAGAGCTTGCCGTTGTGGGAAAGGACCTTGAGGCATCCAGCCAGATTGCTTCCCGTCTGGAGCAAAGACTCAGGGAAATCCCCTACCTTAGGGATGTGCAGATCGCTACCCCCTTGAATTACCCGGGGCTAAAGATCCATATCGACCGGGTTAAAAGCGGGCAGCTCGGGGTCACCGTGAAAGAAATCGCCCAATCGATGGTAACCGCCACTTCATCCAGCCGGTTCACCACGCCGAATTATTGGAGGGACCCCGCTTCCGGGAACGCTTATCAGGTACAGGTAGAATATCCCCAGTACCGGATGAACAGTTCAGCCGAAATCGCGATGATCCCCGTGGTGAACAAAAAGGATAAAAAACTGTACCTGAGGGACGTGGCCAAATGGAGCCGGATCAACAGCCCCGGGGAGTACGACCGCCTGAACCAACAGCGTTTTATTACTATTACTGCCAATATTCATGATATCGATCTGGGTAATGCTACGGGCGGGATCAATGAAGCTATCGCGGATCTGGGAGAATTACCCGAGGGCACCAAGATCCTGCAAAGAGGGCAGATAGAGCTTCTGGACCAGACGCTGGGTGAGCTGGAATTGGGTTTGCTCATTGCCATTACGGTTATTTTCCTGATGCTGGCGGCAAATTTCCAGGCATTCCGGGTAGCCATCGCCACCCTTTCCATTGCTCCGGCTGTAGTAATGGGTTCTTTTTTAATGTTGCTGATTGCAGGATATACCCTGAACATACAATCTTACATGGGCGCCATCATGGCCGTTGGAGTAGCTATTGCCAACGCCATCCTGTATGTGACCAATGCAGAAAGCTTGCGCAAGGCAGGAAACCAGAACGCACATATGACTGCGGCAACGAACCGCATAAGGCCCATCCTGATGACGAGCTTCGCGATGATCGCAGGAATGCTGCCGATGGCTCTCGGACTGGGCGAAGGAGGCGACCAGATCGCACCTTTAGGGGTGGCCGTGATTGGCGGGCTGCTGTTCTCGATGATCAGCACTTTGTTGTTCCTGCCGTTGGTATACCGGGTATTGGTTGGGAAACGGGCCTACCAAAGCAGGTCGTTGAACCCGAACGATCAGTTCAGCAAATATTTCGACAATGGACCAACAGAATAAAACAAGGAATAAACGTGCACTTGACATTAACATGAATAAGATGAAAAAGAACATCATCCAGCTCTTAAACTTCTTTGGTATCTTCCTGATCCTGGCAGCTTGTGGAGAAAAAAAGCAGAAGACGGAACAGGTAGCCGATCTGAAGGAGGCTTTCGTGCTCAAAAAACAGGAAGTGGGCAAAACCTTAAAGATCCCTGCCGAATTACTCCCTTATGAACGGGCAGAGATCCATGCCAAAGTCGAAGCGTTTGTTCAAAAGGTACGGGTAGATATCGGCGATAAAGTCAGATCCGGACAAGTTCTGGCCATTTTAGATGCCCCCGAGGCAGCAGCCAGGTACGCCGAGGCGAATGCCGAATACCAAGCGGCCCGGGCCCGCTATACGTCCAGCCTGGATAAATTCCGGCGAATACAAATAGCAGCTAAAGAAGAAGGCGCAGTAGCCGAAGGGGAGCTGATCAGCGTAAAAAATCAGATGCTTGCAGACAGTGCCGCGATCCTGTCGGCCAGTTCAACTGCTCAGGCCTACAAACAAATACAGAATTATCTGACGATCAGAGCGCCGTTTTCGGGAACGATTACCAGCCGGTCTGTCGATCCAGGCGATCTGGTCGGAATGGGTTCGGTTAGTGGGGCTTTGTTTACCCTGGAAACGTCAAACAAGTTCCGCTTGAGAGTGCATGTCCCGGAAACCTATGTCAATAGCGTTCCTTCTGACCAGCCACTTAGTTTTACGACCGATGCCATCGTGAATGAGACTTTTGAAGCAAAACTCACCCGGAAATCCGGGAATATTAACCCCGATACGCGCACCGAACTTTGGGAATATGAATATGAAAACACTTCTGGGAAGTTGAAGCCTGGAATGTATACAACGGCCCAGCTTCAGCTAAACAGGCCCGCTGCCTCCTTTGTGGTGCCAAATACTGCGGTGGTCACTTCACTCGAAAAGAAATTCGTGGTCAGGATGAAGGGCGGGAAAACGGAATGGGTGGATGTGCGCCAAGGGGTCTCCCTTGATGAAGGGATGGAGATCTTCGGAGAACTGGCTGAGGGAGACACGTTGCTGGTCCGGGGCAGCGATGAGATTCGTCCGGAAACGGCCCTTACTATTCAAATCAAGCAGCCCTGATCATTTATTTTTCATGGTCACCACACTTTTATTCAAATACGCTGTAATTTGTCGCATACCGGCATGTATTATGTGACAAAAGAGGTGTAAAGAATTGGTATGATTAAAATCTTTGATCATGAAAAAGCCGCTCATTTCATATAGGGGAACCAGCATTTCAGCTTCCCGCCGGGATTTCATTCGAAAGGGCAGTGTGTTCACTTTAGCCGGAATAACAGGAACTTCGGCAAGTGGTTTAACAGGGTGTAATCCGGGGAAACAGGAAGAGGAAGTGAGCCCGCCGGAAGACCTGATGCGGGAGCACGGTGTATTGAACAGGCTCCTATTGGTGTATGATCACTTTGTGGTCATGCTAACCTTGGACCAATCCATCAATCCGCAATGGGTCAGCGATTCAGCAGGCATTATACGTACTTTCATCGAGGAATATCACGAAAAACTGGAAGAGGATTATTTATTTCCCCGTTTTGAAAAGAAGGGAAAACTAACCGATCTGGTAAAAGTACTCCGCGTCCAGCACGAACAGGGAAGGGTAGTCACGGACAACATCCTACAGCTTGCAAAACAACCGGCTATTAACTCGGAAGACGATAAACAAAAACTGAAAATGCTTTTCAGTTCATTCATTCGTATGTACCGCCCTCATGAGGCCCGCGAAGACACAGTGCTTTTCCCGGCTTTGAGGGATATCATCAGCAAAAACGAATTTGACAGCCTGGGCGAAGACTTTGAAAAGCAGGAACATCAGTTGTTTGGTGAAGGTGGCTATAAAAAGTTTGTAGAAAAGGTAGCCGGTATTGAAAAACAGCTGGGTATTTATGATCTGGCACAATTCAACCCTAAAAGATAGATGGCAAACTTTCAAAGGATCATTCAAACCGACCGTTCCAAAACCACCCTGCTCATCCGGTTCATGGTGGGAGCAGTATTCTTATCCGAAGGTATTCAAAAGTTTCTATATCCCCTACAGCTGGGCCCGGGGAGGTTCGAAAAGATGGGTTTCCCCACTCCGGAATTCTTTGGCTATTTCGTGGGCAGCTTTGAGCTGGTCTGCGGCCTTCTTATTCTATGTGGATTATTAACCAGAATCGCCGCTTTAGCGATGATGGTGAATATGATAGTGGCCATTATCGTGACGAAAATTCCGATCGGACTTGGAGAGAGCTTTGGCCCCTTTGTACTCCGCGATCTGGACCGATATGGTTTCTGGAGCATGGCCCACGAGATGCGTACTGATTTTGCCATGCTGCTCGGGAGTCTTTTTCTCCTTATCAAAGGAGGTGGACGATGGTCGGCAGACAGATCCCTGCCTTCATAGGTATCGATCGCTGTGAATAAAAGAAAAAGATTAAAGGAGATAGCCCGCTTATTTCTAAAGTTGGGAACCATTGCCTTCGGCGGGCCGGCGGCGCATATTGCTATGATGGAAGAGGAAGTGGTAGGTAAACGCGGCTGGATGAGACGGGAACATTTCCTCGATCTGGTAGGCGCAACCAACCTGATCCCAGGCCCCAATTCAACCGAGATGACGATGCATTGCGGGTATGAGCGGGCAGGATATCCTGGCCTTTTCACAGCCGGATTCTGCTTTATCCTGCCTGCTGTAGTGATTACGGGCGTTTTTGCCTGGTTTTATGCTGAATATGGCAGCCTGCCTCAGGCAGCACCTTTTTTGTATGGCATCAAGCCTGCTGTGATTGCCATCATCCTGAACGCTCTTTACAAGCTTGGAAAAGAAGCCCTGAAGGGGTGGCAATTGGGGATAATTGGCCTGTTGGTCGTTACAGCAAGCTTTTGGGGCATCAGTGAAATCATGGCTGTTCTTGGAGCTGGACTTATAGGTCTTTTTTTAGTTTTCCTGCGAAAACCTGAAAAGCGCATTCAATCCTTGACGTTTTTACCGGTGTTGCTTTTATTAGCAGGAAGTAAAGCCGTGGCCATTCCAAAGCTTTTCTGGGTCTTTTTTAAGGTAGGTGCTGTACTTTTTGGCAGCGGATATGTGCTGGTAGCTTACCTGCAGGACGAATTGGTAGACAAGCTCGGCTGGCTCACTCAGCCTCAGTTGCTCGATGCCATTGCCATCGGGCAATTCACACCTGGGCCGGTACTCTCTACCGCGACTTTTATCGGTTACCAGATCGGGGGCTGGACAGGTGCCGTGGCAGCTACTGCCGGTATCTTTTTACCCTCTTTCTTTTTCGTGATGCTCCTTAATCCGCTGGTGCCACGCATGCGCAAGTCCAAATTGCTGAGCGGTTTCCTCGATGGAGTCAATATCGGAGCGGTAGGTGTTATGCTTGCCGTCTCCGTTGAGTTAGGCACTGAAGTACTTACAGACTGGAAAAGCTGGCTAATTGCCCTGATCAGCGCGGTGGTCGTATTCAGGTTTAAAAGCGTCAATGCCCTCTGGATTGTCGTAGGAGGAGCACTATTAGGATATGCTTTGCAATCGATCTTAAGTTGATATGCTATTATTGTGTACTTTCATTTAATTTAACTCATGTCAAATAAAAGCAAAACAACAGGCATTTTACTAGCTGCATTAAGCTTCGTGTTTCTGAGTGCCTGCAGCTCTTCAAAAAGCGAACAAAAACCTTTAAAGCCTAATATTATTTTCATCATGGCTGATGATCTGGGCTATGGTGATCTGGGATGTTACGGGCAACAAATCATCAGAACTCCCAACCTCGACCACATGGCGGCTGAGGGTATGCGTTTCACACAATTTTATGCCGGAAGCACCGTCTGTGCCCCTTCGCGGGCAAGCCTGATGACAGGGCAACATACCGGGCATACGCACGTCCGTGGCAACGGGGAGTATCCCCTGCTGGAAAACGATACTATTATTCCTCAATTGCTGAGGCAGCAGGGATATGTGACAGCTATGTTTGGCAAATGGGGCCTTGGGTTAAAGGGCACGGCAGGCGCGCCGCAGAAAAAAGGCTGGGATCACTTTATGGGACACTTGCACCATGTAGAGGCGCATTATCAGCAGCCCGATAGTATGTGGCGGCTGGAGAATGATAATTTGATTCCTTTTGCCACTCCCGAAGGTAGTTATGGCAACGAGCTATTCACGCGTGAAGCCGTGAAATTTCTAAATAGCCACTCGGGAGAGGAACCTTTTTTTATGTATCTTTCTTTTACGCTGCCGCATGCTGAATTATTGGTACCTGAGAAATACCTGCAGCCCTATTTGAACGAAGACGGAGGCAGCAAATTCGCTCCAGAGACCACCTGGCCTGCAGGGAAACATTATGGTCCGCAACCCTACCCCAAGGCAGCTTATGCTGCTATGGTAAGCAGCGTCGATGATTATGTAGGGCAAGTATTGGAACAACTGAAGAAACAAGGACTGGATAAAAATACACTCGTCATATTTACCGGCGATAATGGCACTCATATTGAAGGGGGCCGCAGGCAAAAAGATGTAGATTTTTTCAAAAGCAGCGGCCCGTACCGGGGAACAAAGCGTGACTTGTATGAAGGTGGGATCCGGGAACCATTTATAGCCTATTGGCCAGCAAAGATCAAAGCTGGATCGGCCAGCGACCATATTGGCGCATTTTGGGATATATTACCTACCCTCGGCGAACTAACGGGCGCATCTGTGCCAGCTGGTATTGATGGTATTTCGTTTCTGCCCGCATTAATGAACAGAGAGGGTCAGCAGCAGCATGAATACCTCTACTGGGAATTTCATGAAAAAGGCGGCAAACAGGCTGTTCGCAAGGGAAAGTGGAAGGCGGTAAAGCTCGATATCAATAAAAATCCTGATACACCGATAGAACTGTATGATCTGTCAAATGGCCCGGCCGAACAAAATAATATTGCTGATCGAAACCCTGATATCGTGTCTAAAATGGAAAAAATCATGAAAGAAGCCAGAACGCCTAATCCGATTTTCAAGTTCCCGTTTGATCAATAGTTAACAATATGCGATAAGCCACCCCGTTAAAGAAGAAGGGATTTGCTTCTTTCATCATGGAAAGGTGCCTTCACTATAAGCCAATACTACAACAATTGGTAGCTTGTTTGATGAGAAAATGAGGCAAAAATTTGAATTTCCGGAACGTGCAGGTAAACGGCCGAATGACGGTAATAATTTGTGTGAAGTGGGGTTCCCCTTTCCTGGAGAGTTAAGGAAATCAAAATGACTAGCACCTGTTAAACTATATTTACTCTCCTCGTCTGGTTAACCAGGCGATAAAAAGTAGCCAGGTCCCAAACCCAACGGCAAAGGCCGGCCAAGGATTGGACATATTGGTAGCAACCAGTAGTGCGCCGCTTCCAATAAAACAGGTAAGAATAAAAATGATGAGCCCTTTCATCGTGTCCTAAGCGTTTATACTAAAATACAAAAAAATTTAGCAATTCCGGAAAATTGTCCGAAAAACCTATCTTTAGATGCGGACCTTAATGCTCTGAAGATATGAAACCAGCATTATTCTTTGTGGCAGTCGTTTTTTCTGCAGTCTTAAGCGCTTGCAGCACTGCACCTCCAGAAGATGAGTTCATCGGCACCTGGAAAGCTGATCTGGAAGGCGTTGATTCAGCCATCGTCGAAATAAGGAAAGATGGTGAGCAAATTATGGTAAAACTTAAAGGCCTGCGGAATTCACAGGAACTGGAATTCCCCGCTACCTACAATAAGGAAGCCAAGCATCTTGAATTCCAGTTTGGCGGATTTATCGGAGACAAACCCGCAACAGCTTACCTCAAAAATGATACGCTAAGCATCAACAGCGATGGAGCCACCCTGGACTTTAGGCGGATATCGAATTGATCATTATCTCCGTTTGAGTTCCACTCCGATGGAATAACTTGTTCACAAAAAACTTTCCAAAGCCGCTATAACCATTCATCTGCGATCTTATCAGTTGAGTCCAAGAGATTAAAATACTGGCGAGCAATACAACCGGACAATTAAACGCCACTCTCCAATGTATTGCAAAAAATCATATTACTGCGATCTTTTACCTACATTTTTCTCTTGATCCCCAAAGGCACTGTTTCCAAATTAGTCTTAGCAAATCAAAGTATTTTAAGGATGAAAAAGTCTGTATTCATAGAGATTGTATCGGCCCTACTCATCCTTCTTTTCATTTACGCTGCTATCAGTAAGATAATTGATCATCAAACGTTTCTGGTTCAACTCGGCAGATCGCCATTGCTTACACGATTTGCACCACTCCTTGTTTGGACTGTACCAATTATAGAAATTCTCTTGGCTATCCTTCTTGCAATACGATTCACCCGGATGCTCGCTTTGCAAGGAGCGTTCTTCCTTATGATATTGTTTACAGTGTATCTGATAGCTATGTTAAACTTGAGTTATTACATTCCCTGCAGCTGCGGCGGTATTCTTGGGAATCTATCATGGCAATCGCATATTATTTTCAATCTGATTTTTGCCGCTTTCGCTGCCGCGGCAATTCTAATAAATCCTGGGGCCAATCAGTTCAAGCAGCATCGAAAGCCCCGTTTGCCGGGGCAAACATTAGTAAAGCAGTAAAGAAAACAATAATTATTCAAATCAAATTAATAGAAAATGAAAAAAATCGCTTCAAAGCTGACTGTCATTGCCTTCGTATTAGGCACAGTCAGCGCTCTGAGTACTCATGCCGCGCTCAAAATTCAGAACGAGCTCGCATTTCCAGTCATCAATGGTCAAGAACAGGACGATCCCGATCCTACATTCAATCCCGCCTCGGACTGTGATGTGGATCCCAATGTTACTTGCGCGAACATTTATGAGGACGACGGTGGCCAAAAAGGGGAGTTTTTGCGTTCTGAACCCGGAGTTTATAATAAATAGACTGTATCGGGGGCACTTAAGCCGCACTGGTCCACTTTCAGGGCGGCATTTTTAAGCCAATTCCGTTCAATCTATAGGGATCGTCTATGGAACCTCGACAAGTATACATTAAACGAATACTGATTATTCTTGGTCTTGCCATAACCGCCGTCATATCGATAGCAATTGCATGGCTTTTTAATGATAATTTAACCGGTCGCCCAAATGGTTTTACTAGAAAATGGATTGGGCATAATGCTATTCCCCTTCAGTCGATGGCCAACGAGGATGACATCATCGCCGGAAGCGGTCTTTCATCGACTCAAATTTATTTTCAAAGCAGGGTTCCTGGCTTAATCATCTACACCGATTTAAATCTGAGAAGAAAGCAATACATTACACTAAATATAGAAGCAGACTCTAAAATAACTAGTCGGTTTCGCATGCATGTCGATTCTCCGCAAGTGTATATCTACGCGGGCAATGTTCCGACGATTTTTTCAGGCAATTTGAATACCCCTCATGTAGTGCACAAGCATTTGTTTCCCGAACGTCATTATACACGAGGAGTAAATATTTCTCAAAATACATTTGTTATCAGAGAGTATTCGAAGAACTATACTTATCAAGAGTTTATGAAAGTAGATCCATCACATCGCCTGTCTGTTTATGCAAAAGGTATATCTCCTCCGGGCGAAAATGCTGACCTTTCAAGCGATGGCCTTCTTCATTACGATAAAGATTCAGGCACTTTAATATATGTACATTTTTACAATAACTCGGTAATTGGAATAGACACAAACCTCCACCTGATTTACAAAGCCACCACTATCGATACAGTTAGAACTCATAAAATCAACATGATAGACATTCAATCTGGCAATACGATCAGGCGTACTAATGCGGGTCCTAAAAGATTTATTAACAGAACCAGCTATGTCAATGAAGGGATTCTTTATGTTAATTCCATGCTAAAAGCCGACAACGAAAATAATATAGTGTTTGCCAGCAATGCGGTATTTGATACCTACAATGTGAAAGATGGAAGTTATCGGGGAAGCTTCTATCTTCCGATGTCTAAGAAAAAAGTTCCTATGGACTTTTGCGTCTCTGGTCAGTTGCTAGTCGCCGTGTTTAAAGATCAAATTATCACTTACCATATCCCGTTTTGAACATTCTACCGCTTATCGGGGATTTTGTTGCATACCTGTCATATCAATAATATAATCTGGTATTGGAAATACATACCGCGGATCACCAGGCAAAAGTGTAATGGTTTCTCCGTTTAGTTTTCTGGTTAAAGTGACCGAAAAGCGAGCGTCTTTATTTAAACGCCTCAGACCCGACCACCTCAGGCCTCTTAGTACAAGTTCTTTTCTCCTCTCCTTCAAAATGAAAGATAGCGCTTCTTCAGCAGTCTGTGCTGAAAAGGGAAAGAACGTTCCTGCTTTCCACCTTTTTTCTAATAAGGTATTTACATCTTCCATTGCTGCAGCAACATTTCCAGTCCGAGCGTAACATTCTGCACGGATCAAATAAACTTCGTCGGTTGCAAGCCCGCTGAAGGGAACGGAGGACTGATGATAGCTTCCTCTGAAGGACATTGTTCCATCCTCATTTTTCCGGAAGAAAATCACCTTTCTTAAATCGTTATCGGAATAAGATGTGTCTAGCGATGTATCGATTTTTCCAACCGGAGGACGAAAGCTCGCATAATTACTTAAAATTCTTAAAAGGATGGTTTCATCGTTAAATAAAGGAACCGGGTACGGAGCTTCGGCGTCCAGTTCATTGAAATCAAGTAACATAGAATGCAATTGCAGACAAGCGTTAGCGTAATGTAACGCCTGATCGTAGTCTTCTATCGCCAGGTAAACCCTTGCCATCAGTGCAAAAGCTGCTGCTTTCGATGGCCTGGTCCTATATTTTTGGATTTCAGACAAGAGTTCACTAGCCTCGTGCAGATCTTGCAATATTTGCCGGTAGGTTTCTTCCAAGCCTGCCCTAACAGACTCTTCATTCAGGTTTGAATTCAACCTTAACGGAATTCCCGGAGCGTTTGTATCTTCTCCCTGGCGAAAAGGAGACGCAAATACTTGAGTCAAGTTATAAAAGGCGTAAGCCCTGAAAAACAATGCAGTTCCTTTTACGTTATTCCAGGCCGATAATGTACTGCTCTCTGGCGTGATTTTATTTAACCCTTCTAAAGCGACATTCGCGTAAAATACCTGCTTGTAGGAATTGTTCCATTCTCCTACAGCGGTTGCGCCTTCATACACATCTTGTTCCCAGGCATAGGCATTTTTCTCTACGATATATCGTAACGAAGTCCAGTCACTGCTCTCAATATAGTAATCACCTGAAGCTATTTCGGCTATTCCCCTAAGGTCTGTTCTAAACAGTCCGTTGTCTAATAATCCCTGCATATCCGATAGCGTCTGGGGCACCACAAGTGCCTTATCTGGCTTCTGCTCAAGAATATCTTCCCGGCATGAAATAATCCCACAGCCCATAAACAGGACAAGCAATAATAATACGCGTCTCATTTTTGTTCTTCTAAAATTCTATATTCAAACCAAGTGCAATCGTTAGCGGAGCTAATAGCCTAGGAAAATCCGGATCTATTCCCATATCGTTCGTCTTCCAAATTACTCCAAGGTTATTAGCATAGATATAAACCTTCAGTTGTGACAATGGAAGGGCCTCGAGGGCCTGCTTCGTTACCCGGTAGCTAATATTGACATCTTGAAGCCGTATATGATCACCACGTCCGACGGTTACTTCTGAATTAGTTAAGAAACGATCCCGGGAGGGATTAGCGGGATATACCATCGAGGGAATTTGAGTACTATTCTCGTCTCCTGGTTCCTTCCACCGTCTGTTAAAATCTTTATGTCCATTCCAGTTATTAAACAGCGCAGTATAACTGATCGTCGACCCTTTAAAATAGTACCCCAATTTATAAGCTATATTAGCAGAAATAGAAAGTCCTTTCCATGAAAATGTATTCCGAAAACTGCCAAAAAACGTTGGCCTCGCGGATCCATGATATACCAGATCTTCCGGATCCACCCTTGTCAGAACTGACCAGTCTTTACTTACCTCTCCGTTATCCCCATAACCCAACGGATCACCGGTAGCAGGATCCAGTCCTGCATAGCGGTAGCTATATATTCCAAAGACCGGATTACCCTCGATGGGATTGATCAGCCCACTGACCCGATCGATGCTTCTATCTTGCAAAAGAAGTTCAGTAGCATTTGGTTGAGATTGTAGATACTTGGTCACTTTATCAGTGGTAAAGCTAAAAAGGAGGTTGGTATTCCAGTTGAAATCACCTTTCACATTTCGGGTATTCAGAATCAAGTCGACCCCTTCGCCGACCATATTTGCGACATTCCCTTTGAAGCTGGTAATCCCGGTCGTTGGGTCAACCGGTGCAAAACCGAGGAGGTCAGACCCTTTTTTATGATAATACTCGATACTGCCGGATATGCGCCGCTCCTGACCAGCAAAATCGATCCCTACGTTTAAAATTCTTACTTTTTCCCAACGGAGCTCAGGATTCGGAGGATTTACGATATTGACATAAGGCAACCCGGTCAATGGATCATTACTGGAATAACGAGCTGTAGTAAAAGCAGTCACCGTTTTATCAAGGTTGCCGTTATACCCGTAAGTCAATCTGAATTTCAGGTCCGGTAAAAATTTCAAGTTATAAAAATCTTCATTATCTATTCTCCAGCTTACACCCGCTGACCAAAGTGGGACTCCTTTTTGATTGGTAGTCACCCCAAAAAGGTTGCTTTGATCCAACCGCGCGCTCGCCGATACGGTATAACGTTCGTCATAGGAATAAGCAGCGTTTGTATAATAGGAAATGGCTGCGTCGTAGATCTCGGAAGTACCACCTGAAAAAGGAATTCTGGCTCTGCGATGATTGTGAAACATGGTATAAAATGACGCATAATCAATCCTGCTTTCGTAGGTTAATATATCTTCATCATATCCGTACAACCTGGAACTGCTGCCCCTGGCTTCGCCCTCCCTTATTTCCATTCCCGCAATTGCCGATAGCTGGTTTTTCCCCCGATGATAGTCATAATTGAATTGCCCACGTACTGAATGCGAATTCGTCAAATCATAAGACTCATTTAAGATGCCACCCAGGGGAATTGCCCTGCTGACCGTTCCGTCGTCCTCTATTTGGGTGTAACGATTAATCAGGTCCCTTGCAAAATACGTTTGTTCGTTTTGCAGATCCTGCATTTGCTCCTGGGCCCGCTGGTATTGGTATTTCACCTCCAAATCTAATGAGGATAGAATCGTGTACTTAGCGCCGGCCGTGATGC
>DATCYD010000158.1:0-5942 GCA_036570465.1 Anseongella sp. | reverse complement strand
CGCAGGGACTTTACTGGTGGTCAGTGCCTGTAAGGATAAGAATCGACTCGATCCGCTTGAGAATGATGGCATTCCTCCGGAGGCTTTAACGAATGTACAGGTGGAGAATCTGAACGGTGCCGCAAAGATCAGTTACACATTGCCGGGTGATGAGGATTTGTTGTATGTATTGGCCGAAACAGAGGCGCTAAGGGGCAAAATACAGGCTAAATCATCATTGTACAGTAACAACGTGCTCATCGAGGGTTTTGGAGACACCAAAGCGCGTGAAGTGACCTTGTATGCAGTTGACCGGGGCGAAAACCGGTCCGAACCCGTTACTGTAACCATCAATCCCCTGACACCTCCCATGCAAATGGTGCGAAACACGGTGGATATTAAGGAAGATTTTGGTGGTGTAAATATTCAGTTTGAAAACGGGTTGGAGAAGGAGTTGGTTATCAGTGTGCTTACTCCCGACTCGCTGGGTGACTGGATGGAAGCTGAAACATGGTACACCAGTCAGGAAGAGGGTTCCTTTTCAATCCGGGGCTTCGAAGCTAAACCCAGGAAATTCGCCGTGTTTGTCCGGGATGAATGGGAGAACCTTTCGGACACCCTGATCGTTGAACGGGTTCCGCTGTATGAAGTAGAACTTGATAAATCGAACTTTGAACAGTACGTACTCAACGGAGATGCTACCGCAGGTTTCGGTTGGGTCATGCCACGCATGTGGGACAACAGCCTTGACGAGCCCAACGGATTTCATACAATTAGCCCTGTGGAGTTTCCCCATCATTTTACGTTCGACCTCGGAGGCGTATTTAAATTAAGTCGTTATACCATGTGGCAGCGGGGACTTATCCGCAGTACGAACTTTCTTTACGGGCATGGGAACCCCAGACGATGGGAGGTTTGGGGCGCCACCGATCCTGCCACGGATGGTGGTTGGGACGGCTGGACAAAACTGGCAGATTGCGAATCCATCAAGCCATCTGGTTCGCCCATTGGAACAGTTACGAATGAGGACAGAGAATACGCCATGCGGGGACATGAATTTATTATTCCCCTGGATGCCCCACCGGTACGGTATATCCGGATCAAAGTACTGAATACCTGGGGCGGCGCTGCTTATTCGCATGTGATGGAACTCTCATTTTGGGGAGCGGGACAGTAGTTGCATCGCAACAGGTTGAAGTTTCTAGTATAGGTTTAAAGTTTTTGGCTATGTGGTTACAGAAATATAAAATACGAGGATTCCTTTATTGCTTTTTGTCTGGACTGGCTGGATATGGGCTCATGGCTTGCGACCCAATGGATGATACTTATAAAGAGTACCTGGACGGGGGAGAAAGAGTTTATACAGGCCGGGTAGATTCGGTGGAGACATTTGCAGGATATAAACGGGTTGGCTTGTCCTGGTTGCTGATCTCCGACCCCAAAATTACCTATTGTAAAATAGTGTGGAACAACGGGGCCGATTCAATCAGGATACCGGTTACTCGCAGTAATGGCATCGATACGATCAGGACGGTAGTGGATAACCTGGCAGAAGGGGTATATACATTCGATATTTACACCGGTGACGATAAAGGCAATACTTCATTAAAAGTGAGTGCGATCGGGAGGGCCTACGGCGATCAATATACAGGAAATATGCCGGCCATGCCTTTTAATCGTGCTAAATGGTGGGATGACAAAACGGTGGTTAAATGGGGCCTGAAAGAAGGGAATGATATTCTGGCAGGTGTGGAACTTAATTATACCGATCTGGCCGGTGAGGAACAGCGGCTGATAGTGGTGCCTGATAGCACGGAATCCGTCATGGAAGACTATAAACAGGGCACAGAATTTAGCTATCGTACGCTGTATTTACCTGATTCCACGGCCATCGATACACTTTATTCGGATTATGTAGCTGTTTCGCCGTTGATTGAGCAGGAAATGGACAAGTCGGCTTTTGCCGAATATGTGCTTCCTTCGGATGCCCCCTCCGCCTGGGGCTGGGTGCTGCCGATGTTGTGGGACGGAGATATCGCGGAGCCTCATGGTTTTCATACACCGTCGGATGTGGATTTCCCGCACCAGTACACGTTTGATCTGGGCAAGGTATCGGTGCTGAGCCGTTTCAAGCTTTGGCAACGAGGCGCCAGTAACGGGAATTCCTACCTGTATGCGAATGGCAACCTCAAGCAATTCGAGATATGGGGCTCTAACGAGCCTGCACCGGATGGCAGCTGGGATGGCTGGACCAAGCTGTTGGATTGTGTGTCATTCAAGCCATCCGGACTGGAAGTTGGACAAACTACTAATGAGGACAAAACATTTGCCCTGGCAGGGGAAGAATTTCATTTTCCGTCCAATACGCCACCTGTCCGCTACATCCGGGTAAAAGTGATCAGTAACTGGGGCGGTTCAGCGTATTCCCATTCTACCGAGCTCACTTTCTGGGAGGAAGCAATGTGACATCGCTGCCTGAACAAGGCGTTGTTTTGTTTTGCACTGTGCTGCCCTGGAAAGGATGGTGTCGGGCGGTTTTCGCCATTGGTTGATTTAAAATATTATTGGGAAAACGGAATTTTATTGCGATTTTGACCGGCAAAACAGACAATCCTCAAAAATAGCATGAAAAATTTTTCGGTCCTTATGCTGATATGCCTCAGCGGTTTGATTTTTGCGAATATCCGGTCTGCGAATGCTCAGAAAGGCGATGATCGGTACGTGCTCTTAAGCGATTACGGGTACACGCCGGATGATCTGCTTGTAGGCACGATCACGATCCATCGGTTGGGAACCGTTGCTGGTGCATCTAATGGCAGTGATGCTGATTTTGCACTCCGTGGCGAACATGCCGGCAAATTCAAGATAAAGAAAGGTAATCAGCTTTACATCCGTGGGAAATATGCCAAATCGGATAAAAAGTGGTTTGATGTAGGCGTTGTTACAACTGATGGACAACTGAGCGCCGATTTTCGTGCCGTTAAGAATGAATTCAGTAACAATAGCGTTGTTGCACACCGGGGAGCCTGGAAGAATACCGGCGCTCCTCAGAACTCGTTGGCTTCGTTTGAGGAAGCAGCTAAATTGAAATGTGAGGGATCTGAGTTTGATGTGCACCTGAGCGCGGATTCGGTAGTAGTTCTGTTTCATGACCGTCACAAGGATGGGTTGGCGATCGAGGAAACCAGCTTCCATGAACTGGCCGAAAAAAGACTGAGCAATGGCGAAGTAATCCCCGATCTGGTTAGTTTTCTTGAAGCAGGGATGGACCAGAATCGTACACGGATGGTGCTGGAAATTAAGCCCTCGGCTGTCAGCAAGGAAAGAGGTATTGTGTTAACAGATAAGGTTATTCGCCTGGTGCGGGAATCAAAGGCCCAGGGATGGGTCGATTATATTAGTTTCGGATACGATATCTGTCAGCGGGTAATGGAGCTGGATCCTTTTGCAAAGGTGGCTTACCTGAATGGAGAAAAGGCGCCTGCGGAAATTGCAGATGATGGATTATTCGGCCTGGATTATAACAATAAGGTATTCAAAAAGAATCCGGACTGGATTGCAGAATCCAAAGAAAAAGGACTGACGCTCAATGTCTGGACGGTGAACTCCCCAGAAGATATGGACTGGTATCTTGAAAAGGAATTTGATTTCATTACCACTGACGAGCCCGAGCTATTGCTCGAAAAAATTACCAAAACCCAATAGCATCGTTCCCCTACGGGACCAGCATCGACTTGCTTTGGATCGTATAAGCGCTGAAATAGCCTAACGCACCTCCTTCCATGTTCGTGACAGGGTTAGCAGGTGTAACAGGACCGCCGTCACCGGTGGCGCCTTGCTCCAATGTGAACCAATAATGATAGACGTTGTCGTCAATGCAGCGCATTTCGATCTTCACGGAATCACCGCTGTGGATGAGGTCTTCGTCATCAGTGCCCGGGGTCATGTATAATTTCGTCTCGAATTCACGCCCATTCACCAGTTGGTCATCGCGAATGAACAACTCTTCTGTTCGTACACTGTTGATGTATTGAATGAACCGGTATTTATTGGCCACCCCGGCAGGGTCCGGGAAAGTGATATTGGCCAGTTTCCAGGTTTCCCCGAAGAGGGTTTCTTCGGTTACATAAATGGTGTCCATAAGTACCTGTTCAGGCATGGTGGAACTGGAGGTGAAGGTGTTTTCACCAATGATAACCTTCAGGGTATAGGTTTCACCGTTAGTTCCTTTCAGGGCCGGGGCTTTGTAAATGCCGGGGGCTGTTTCAGTCAGGGTAGTTGCCGTTTCATCGCCGGTGGAGAGGATGGTAACCGTTGCACCGCTGATGCCAGGAAAATCATTGTCCTGATCAAAATCTTTCGTTTGGCTGATCAATACCTGGCAATCTCCAGGTTGGTTACTGAGCGTGCCTTCGATGACATATTTTGCTTCCACGCCTTTCAGATTGAGGTCGATCACTTTTTCGCAGGAAGTGACCCAGAGGATCAGCACGGGAAGTATGAAACGCAGGGCAGGGGTGAATCGGAAATACATGGCCATTAGAATTTAAAATTATAGGTGATGGAGGGAATGAACTTAAAGATCGCAGTTTGTACCGCTTCGGTAATATTGGGATTGTCTTCACCTTCCCGGAAACTAATTGTGTATGCGTTTTCCCGGCCATAAGCATTATACAGGCTGAAAGTAAGCTCTGAAGAAATTTTTTTACGTTGTTTCAACTGCCAGGTGGCGCCCAGGTCCAGGCGGTGATAGTCAGGCATACGGTATGCGTTCCGCTCGGTAAAATAGTAAATGATCTGGTCATCGATGCGGTATTTTCCCGCTGGCAAAGTCACCGCATCCCCGGTATAAAATACCCAGTTAGCTGAAAAATTCCAGCGGGGGCTTAGTTGATACATGGCCACGATTGCAATATCGTGTGTACGGTCTTGCCTGGCATTATACCAGTTGTTATTATTGATGCCTTCGATCAGGCGCTCGGTTTTTGAGAGCGTATAGCTGAGCCATCCCGTAAGCCGCCCGCTTTGTTTTTTCAGCTGCCATTCGATGCCATAAGCTCTTCCTTTGCCAAAGAGCAGCTGTGATTCAACTGCATCACCCTGCCAGTAAATATCGGCCCCGTCCCGGTAATCAATCTGATTTTGCAGGTCTTTATAATAGGTTTCCACCGTCAGCTCATATTTATTGCTTGCCAGGTTACGATAATATCCAAGAGATACCTGATCGGCAATTTCCGGTTTAATGATATTGGTGCTGGCCACCCATTTGTCGGTAGGACTGGAGGCCGAAGAGTTGGAGAGCAAATGCAGGTTCTGTACATTCCGTGCATAGGATGCCTTTAGCGAACTATGGTCATTCAGCTGGAAACTGGCTGCCACACGCGGCTCCAGGTTGAACCAGGTTTTCACTACTTCTCCTGCTCCGTAATGTAGGGTATCGGTTACCTTGCCGGCTGCATCCATCCGGAAATAGTCACCTTCTCCCATTACACTGAAAGCAGTGGCCCGCAGGCCATAGGTGATATTCAGCCTTTCAGACGCTTTCCAGGTATTGCTGGCATATAAGGAGTTCTCCCAGGATTTACGTCGTTGGAGGATTTCGGGATTGATACTGCCATTTGATGAAGTAACCTCGCCCGGACGAATGCTGTGATGGATGGCATTAGCGCCAAACCGGATATTATTCCGGTGATTGAGAAACCACTGAAATTCTTGTTTCACATTCCAATCGCGAATCTGCGAGAAAATATCAAAATCCGCTGTTCCGCTCCTGATCCCGATCTTGTAATTGTAATTACTGAAGATGACCGAGGTGTTGGAAAATAACTTATTGTTAAAAATGTGATTCCAGCGCATGGTACCGGTGCCATTTCCCCAGTCCAAACCAAATGTTTCTCCCACGCCAAGGCGGTCTTGTCCGAAGTAACCGGACAGGTAGATCCGATCCTTTTCACCAAGCGTGT
>DATCYD010000157.1:0-15989 GCA_036570465.1 Anseongella sp. | reverse complement strand
TTGGTTAAGCACTTACTTCAGAGACGTATTGCATGCAGGTGACCGCGTAGAAGTGAGCTGGAATGGCAATTATACCCACCGGTTCTTTTTGAAAGCCATTCCAAAAAATCAGGAACCGGGACTGTTCGAGAAGGTTGAAAGCATTCAGACGTCCTTGATCATCCCCCGGGATGACAGGCTGGGACAGCTGGTAAATAACGTGGGCGTCTATTACCATTTCGCAAAGCCCAGGTTGACCCTCTCAGGAGAGTGCCGGAATATTGGCAATACTAAGCTATACGATAACTTCAATGTACAGAAGCCAGGCAGGGCATTCTATCTCAAACTACTCTATCAATTTTTTTAATCTCGTAATAATGATAAGAATTAACATGAAATGTAACAAATTCAGCGCAATGGTAGTCGGTCTTTCGGCGCTAGTGCTCCTGGGGTCCTGTAAAAAAGATGAAGACAATGACCCAATACCTGCTGGCAGCGATCTGCCAGCTAATGAAACCTGGATCATATATAATGCCAATGCCGATTGGAGCGGCGGGATTTATGCTTTGAAAGATAACAAAGCAAGGGAGATCAATCTTTCAGGCATCCCGTTTTTCCAGGTAAGCAGCTCTCTTGGTGGAAGAGTGCTGGGGAAAACCCTTTACAAAGTAAATAGTGCCTCTAATGCACAAGGTGTTTTAAAACTCAACCTGAATTCTGAAGGCGACGTAGTGGAAGATAAGTTTTTGCCTTCCCTTTCTACAAGTTATATTTCCAATTATCTTGTGGTAAGCCCAACCGAAGGCTATTACTGGGATGATGTAAGGGGCGGATTAAAAGTCCAAAAATTCAACCCTACTACCATGGAACGTACCGGTGAGATCGATTTTAGTTCGCTTTCGGAAGGTCTTCCGGATGAATCTGCAGGTCAATTGATACTGGCAAAGAGAGATGACAAACTTTACGTGGATCTGCTGCTTGGTACTAAATTGGCTGGCGACTGGCAGGTATCGCCGGAAAACAAAGAAGTCGCTATCGCCGTTTACGATCTGACCAAAGACGAGATCATCAATGTTACCAAATTTGCCGGAACCACCAATCTGGGTGTCTTTATTGACCATGTTCTGTGGAGCCTCGACGAAAAAACGAACGATCTCTATTTTGCCGCTGTTGGCGACATGAAAAGGCAGCCTTCTGAGTATGCCTCCAAGATTCTCCGCATAAAGGATGGCGAAACGGATTTTGATCAAAACTTTTCTATCGATATAGAAGATTACCAGTTCCCCGCAGAGTTCAACAGGTTATTCGTGTATGACAGTAAGATATACACCACGATTCCCTCACGTGCTGTATCTTATTATGGCGGAACCCAGCACGGCGTATCTTACCGGAGCGATGTGTGGTATTGGAGTGAAATTGACGCAACAACGAAAAAGGCAAAAAGGCTGAACATTCCTGCTGACAGCTTCTACGGTACCCAGAATCCTTTCCAGCATAATGGCGAGATTTATTTTCTTTCCAACAACACAACCGAGGAATATTCCGGTGTACATCAATATGATCCGGCTACAGGTGTTGTTAAGGAAACTTTTCGTTTGAAAGAAAGCGGGAGATTGAACGGATTTAATATTATTGTCGATTAACGACAAGCTATATTTCCTCCATTTATAACAGTTTCCCCAAATATGCCGGATAACTTTCTTTATTAACCGATCCATCGCCGCGAGTGATACTATCACCGAAACAGACAATGCGTTCGGTTGGCAACTTGTTGCATAGTATGAATTGACTTAATGCCAATCCAATAAACCGGTAACCATTTGGCGTAGGGTGAACTCCGTCTGTTTTGCCGCTGTTAATTTCGTTCTGAATGAGTGAGTCACGATGGGTCCCGATTTTGCCGACTTTTTCAAATATGGAACCAATGTCAAGAAAATCGGCTTTTTCCTTTTGTGCCACTTTGCGGATCACCTTGTTTACGGCTGTCCTTCTGACGGAAGGGCCTTCGGGCTGATAAAAATCCGCAGGATGGCGGGCAAGTAGATATGGTATATAAATGGGCAGTATGCTCAGTATCAGTAATTTACTCCCGCTATCCTTTATCTGGTCCGCAATCTTTAATAGATTAACCTCGTATTCAGCCAGGGGAACATGATTTCGAGAGTTCATATCGTTTGTGCCCACCATCAGGATCACGAGAGAGGGGCGAAGTGCCAGGCAATCTTTATCAAGCCTGGCCAACAGATTTCTTGTGTTATTGCCGGATCTGCCTGCATTCACGATGGTGCTTCCGGAGAAGTGGGTATGATCATGGACCAAATAGTCCAGAGCACGATCAGCACTTTCCGGGAGCACAACGCCCAACAGGCCCAGGTTCCGTATAAATTTTTTTCTGTTCATGATACGATCGGTTGATTCTCTATTCCTGTACCCCCTGCCAGTAAGAACCCGATAAATTCACCTGGCTGGTGAAACTATGTGCGGTGCCGGCCCATGTTTCCAGGACCTTGATCCGGAGATAGCGAACCTGGGGTGCGTCGGATGGAAAAGTGAAATACTCGCCCTCCTGCGCATGCGCAATATCCTCTTCACTATTCTCGCCGACTGGAAGGCCGGAAGGCTTCACGGCTTCGCATTCGAGCAGTTTCACCCAACCGTCATAACTGCCTTCGGGGTCTGGAGTCGTACTGCCCCAGATCTCCCATCGTTTAAGATTTGCGTTAGCATACAGGAGATTATGTTCACTAATCGCTCCCCGCTGCCAGATTCGCAGATCGGTGAGTTGTGTCGTGACGCCGAGGTCGAACTGGAAATGGTGGGGCGTACCGAAGCCATCGTTTGTCCTGTACCAGGCTTTATCTCCGGCAGAGCCTGCCAGCACCCCGCTCCAAAGGTTCTCCATCGCGTTGCCGTTGCCGTCCCAGGCCGGCGCATCCCCGGGCAGATAGTAGGGTCTGAAACGACTCGCGTCGAGCGGTTGATCCTCAGTCCAAACCAGGTTGAGCTGGGTTGAGACAGTTGAGGAATAAAACGTGTCGATGGCGAGCGAATCCGGAAGAAACACAGAACGGTAGTGTACGGGAGTGCCCATCTGGTAAGACGGTAGCAGGATGGTATCTGTATCCGGTGGAAGCCGAAGGCTCGCCTGTTCGTCCGCACTGTTCACGAAATTGACCTGCTGCCCCACCAGGTCATCTCCGCCACCGCTCCAGGTCATATACACTTTTCCGTTATCGTAATAAAAGGAAGATAAGGATTTGGGCTTTAGCGAAGATTGATACGATTCCCCATATACCGTGCCCAGGAAATCAACCGTAACCGATCTGTTGCCATCTTTGTCGATGGTGATCACTTCGAAAGTATGGGTCCCTTCGGAAATATCTTCCAGCAGGACCGTGACGGTATCTTCCGGCTGACCGGTGGGAATGGCCACTTCCACGGAGTCCAAACGATTGTTCCAATATATTACTGCCTTGCTTACGTTGGGGTCGGGGCCGCGCAGCCAGGTGATCTTTATCCGGCTGTTGCCGGGGTAGGCACTGGCCGAGTCGGCCCGATGAGTGTAAACGATCGTTCCGTCCTTGACGAATTCCTGGTAAACATCATCCTGTTCCCGGCAGGCCGGAAAGCTGGCAAGCAATGCCAGGGTCACTATTATTGCGCTGTATCTCATGGTCTTTATTGTTGGATTTGTCCATACATGGCCAGGTTGCCCCACCAGCTGTAATCGGTGTTCCCAAACGTGTGGAGCACCTTCATCCGGATATAACGGACCGGTTCGGCATCCAGGGGAAAGCTGTATTCGTGTCCGGCCTGGGCGACTTCTATGTCTTCCCCGGTGTTTTCAGGAACAGGCCTGCCGGAGGGCTTGACGATCTCGCAGTCCATTAATTTGACCCAGCCGTCATAACTTCCATCGGAGGCCGGGTCGTTACTACCCCACACTTCGAACAGGGTGGGGGTTCCCCCGCTGTACAAGAGGTTGGTTTCAGCCACTGTTCCACGTTGGTGAACGACGAAGCGACTGAGCTTGGCCTGCACACCCATATCAAAGGTCAGATGATGCGGAATACCCGTACCATTCATGGTCCGGGTCCAGGTATCCCTGGCACCGGAGCCCCCGGAAAATTTATCATTCCAAAGATTATGCAACGGACCGCCCCGGTGGTACAGGGGATCGGAAGGGGTGTTGAATACACTGAATCCTTCCTTTGGGATACGTTCCTCGTAAAGGGGGATCAGTTCTAATTCCATTCGTTCGGATTGGTTACCCCAGCGGTCCTTCACTGAAATTCCGAATGTGGTCGGAATAGGTTCCATGCCCCGGACGGCTAGTTTCCCTTGCCCCTGGCTCGTATAAAAGATGTCAGCCAGTGCCCAGTCTCCAATGGAATCCTTGTACTCCACGTGGAGGGTGACCTCCGCCTGATGGATATTTACGAAACCCATCGATATTCCCCCGAAATCTTCCCGCACCACCAATGAGCGGTAAACTTCCAACACCGGCGGAAGCTCCGGGTGAACGGCTACGGCTACTGGCTCCGAACGCTGAAGACCTTTTCCGACCGAGTAAAGGGTAACCGCGTATTCGCTCGTATCGCCGAAACCTTCAATCTTCAGAGAATTGCTGAAAGCGGAAGTGTGAACCCGTTGGACCTGCCCGGAATTCAGCTGGTATTCCGCTTCCACGTACATCAGGTCTTGCCCCTGCGGCAACTTGTAGGAGATCACTGCTCCGCCGGGAATATTATCAACATTGATATTGGTCACCGCGTCGGGGACTGCGCCGCCGTCTGTCACAATGCGCATGGTATCTTCCTTGCAACCCGTCAAGGCAAGGGCCAGGAAAAAAAAACAAGGCCAGTTATATCTTTTCATGTTTTGATCCTTTCTTTGCTTATTTGTTGTACTACCATCCCGGACTCTGAAGAAGGTTCCTGTTCACCAGGAGCTCCGCTTCGCGGATGGGCCAGAAATAGTCCCTGTTACGGAACTCCTGATTATGGATTATCCGCGGTTTGTAATAATCTTCCGGGTTTTCCTGGTTGATATCCCAACCCGTGATGGGACCGTTCAGGGCGGTTTCGGCTTCCTTCCACCTGCGAAGATCCCAGAATCGTTGTCCTTCAAAGGCCAGCTCGATCGTTCTTTCCTGATGGATAATGTCCCGCAAGCCCCCCTTGTCGGAGTATTTTCCAGGATTCGTAGAATAAGTGTCCCAGGATTCCCTGACACCTGCCAGGCCCGCCCGCGCCCGGATCAGGTCCAGGTACTGGAATATTTCGTCCGAAGGTCCGCTCATTTCGTTGAGCGCTTCGGCATATAACAGATACAAGTCTGCCAGCCGGATCACCGGCCAGGGGTAGGGCTGCACGTTTCGTTGCACGCTGTTATGCACGTTTTGAAAATTGACCAGTTTTTTCGGCCAATAGCCCGTAATGGAGAACCAGTAAACGTGCCCGTTGGCAATCCCTCCCTGTCGTCCCTCCACATAAATATTCTCGGTATCCCGGTACCTGCCTGCGCCGTACCACCTTCCGGCGTCAAACCCGAGGGAAGCATAGAATCGGGGCTCCCGGTCGAAATGAAGCTGGGGGACCGATTCTCCTTCCTTGAGGTACAGGTTGTATTCCGGAGTGACGGTCCGGAGATCCATCCGGTTGGAATAGTCCCAGGTCTTGTCTTCGTCGATGGGCACGCCGTTGGAAGAATAGAAGGCTTCGGCCATTTTTATTGTGGGCGAGAGACAGCCACTCCCTGGTTTCTGTCGGAAAAGCCCCGGGATGGAATGTTCCTGAAGATCAGAGGCCCGGCTGTTAGGATTCGCCCAGATGGCCTCGGTATTCCAGCGCTCAGTGATGCTGTTGCGGATGCTCATTTCGGTGCGGGTCGTATCGGAAACCTCATCGGCGAAAGGACCGGTCGTATAGTAATAAAGTTCGGCCCCAACGGCATGGCAGGCCTCGATGGCTTCCAGGCAGGCGGCAGCAGCCTTTTCCCATTTTTTCGGGTCGGGTTCCGGGTTAAACAGCGGCCGTCCATCGGCATGTGTATAGCTCGCGTAATTAACGTTGCCGTTGAATAGCGGACTGGCCGCTGTGACGAGCACCTTCGCTTTCATGGACAGGGCGATAGGGCGCGTGATCCTTCCAAGTTCCTGCACATCGAAAGGAACTACATCCGGAAGGTCCGTGGCCGCTTCGTCCAGCAGTTCAATGATATAGGCGAAGACATCGTCCACAGGTTCCCGCACGACGGATCGTACCTCGTCCACGCCCGCCGATATCGGCAGGTTTTTCTTCATGATGGGAATTGGACCATACATCCTGAGCAGCCAGAAGTGATAATAGGCCTTCAGGAATTTGACTTCGGCGCTCCAGCGGGCTTTTTCATAGTCAGTCATATCACGGACTGTCCCGATATTCTCAAGAAAGATATTGCACTCGCGGATACCCCGCCATAAAGGTTTTCCACCTTTCAGGCCGCTCCAGTAATCGACATAGGGCTCCACGATATTCTGCTCTCCGCGGGCAATATGCGTAGGAATGAAGTCGCCGAACAGACTGTTGGACAGGTTATGGGTCCACATTTCGTCGCCCCCGGTAAAGGCCGGATTCTGCGAAAACATATTTGCATGAGAAGGCAGCCATGAATAACAGGTGAACAGGTATGTTTCCGCCGAACTCCGCATGTTAAAAGCGTAGTCGATGGTAGCCACGTTATCGGGAACGACATCGAGATAATTGCAAGAGCTTAAAAGTGTAAATCCGAATAAAAAGCCGGTTAGTTTTTTCATGTTTTCAAACTGCTTAAAATGAAACCTGAAGACCCATATTGAATACTTGCTGTATGGGATAGCCCAGGCCGTTGCCTGCCATTTCTACATCCCAAAGCTTGAAATTGCTCCAGGTAAGCAGATTGGTCCCACTGATATATACACGGACGTGCTCCATCTTCAGCCGCTTTAGCTTTTCTCCATTGAAGGTATATCCTAACTCCGCGGTTTTCAGACGAAGGAAGGAACCATCGCGCATAAACCAGGTGCTCCTGGTCGTATTGTTGGGGTTCGCTGCGGCACTCAGGCGTGGCCACAGCGCGGCTACGTTTGGATCGTGCTCGGACCAGTGGTTATCGGCATAAGCCTTTAGCAAGGCGTTTTGCGGCACAAAGTCACTCTGGCCTTCACCGCCGTAATAATAAGCGATGAATGGCGCCGTGGCTGCGGGATCGATCCAGAATGATTCGTTCGTCAGGCCTTGAAAAAAGCATGACAGGTCAAACCCCTTGTATCCCATGGAAAATCCGAACCCATATACAATTTCAGGGGCCGTTGGATTTCCGATTGGAACCTGGTCCAGCGCCGATATCTGACCATCGCCGTTCACGTCCTTGAACTTAATGTCACCGCCGCGTGGTATAATGCCGAAATTCTGGTTGGGGGAATTAGCGACTTCTATATCATCCACAAACAGTCGCTCAGCGATGTATCCCCATTGCTGTGAAAGCGAATAGCCTCTTCTGGATTTCCACCACTCATTCAGGTAAACAGGCTCCTCATAGACCTTATACTCACTTACCGCGTAGGTGAAGTTTCCTCTGGCCATGATCCAAAAATCCCTTCCAAAGTGTTGCTGGTAATCCACCGAGATATCCATTCCTCTTCCAGCTGCCTCGCCTACATTTGCTCTTACGTCTGCAGAAAGACCCATGTAATCAGGGATCGAGGCACGGGTCATCAGAATATTCCGGCGGTATTCGGAGAAGAAATCCGCCTGGATACCCACCTTGTCGAACAGGTTCACTTCCAGGCCGAAGTTGGTTTTTTCAGCGGTCTCCCAGGTAATATCTGCATTGTCATAACGGGAAATGGATACGCCGGGGCGGTTATACCCGAAATCGGTTCCAAAAGTCGCGCCCCTGCTTCCGTCGTTCATATTCACGTTGGACAGATAGAAAAACCGATCTTGCGGCCCGCCGATGGCATCATTGCCCACTAAACCATAGGTAGCACGGATCTTCAGCAGCGGTATGGCTGATTTAAAAGGTTCCCAGAATTTTTCGTTGGAGATGTGCCAGGCAACACCACCCGCCGGAAAGAAACCAAACCGATAGTCCTTATAGAAGCGTTCAGAACCGTTATAACCAAAGTTGAATTCTCCGAAATAACGATTGTCGTACGAATAGGTAAACCGCCCTGAAAGACCCAGGTTCCGAAACGGCAGCGATTGCTGCAGGTCGCCTGCGTTGGCGTTCAGGGTTTGCCGCATGATGTAAACCAGCATCCCGCTCAAGCCGTGCCTTTCGTTAAAGGTGCGGTTGTAGTTCATTGCAGACTCCAGGTAGAACATGGATGAGATTCTTTTATCCCCTTCATCATAATCCAGGTATTCGGCCCCGGTGAGCTCGTTCAGTATCTGCAAGTCGTATGTGTCATCGAGCCTGTTATAACTGTTTGCCTGGTAAAAAAAAGGCTTATAGGCTCTGGCAACGTCAAAATAGGAGGAACGATTGGTGTTCCCCATGGCCCGGAACGACAGCCCCTCGGTCAGAAAGGAGAAATCTTGCTTGATCTCAAACTGCGCCAGCATCAGCGAGCGTGAATATTCCTGGTACCCCCTGACCATATCTGCATAAGGGTTGATGTAGTCAACCTGACTCATTCCGCCGAACATGATGTGGTTCACATACTGATAGTCCTGGGTGGCGGGATAATAGGCAGGAAAAAGAACAGGGTTGGTACGCATGACCTTCCGGTACATGCCTGCCCCCCCGTCTATAGGGCCGGTATATTCGTCGAAAGATCCGTATAGCCGCACGCCTATCTCGGTGGTTTTGGTCACATCGACATTGACGTTCGAACGCAAGAGATAGCTCTTCAGGTCAATATTATTGTTGAAATTATTCCTTGGATCCACTTTCAGGACCCCGTTATCCTTGTTATAGGTACCAGCAAAATAATACCGCGCTACCTTTCCCCCGCCACTGACATTAAAATTGGCGCGCTGGTTTACGGTGTAGTCTTTGAATAATTCCTCTTTCCAGTCAGTAGCCGGGAAATAATAAGGATTGGTTCCCGCGATGGTATTGTCAATCTTACTCTGGGGATATGGCTGGATCCCCAGTGGATCGCGGGTCAGAACGGCTTCGTTGTGCAGGTACATGTAGGTAATGGGGTCGGCAAGCTTCACGTTCGTCGTGGGAGTGGATATGGAATTCTCCAGGCGGATCGAAACCTTTGCCTTTCCTTCCTTTCCTTCTTTGGTGGTGACCAGGATCACGCCATTGGCTCCCCGGGCACCGTAGAGGGCGGTTGCCGTGGCGTCTTTCATAATGGAAAAGCTGGCAATATCGTCAGGCTGCATCCGGGCCAGGTCCGTGGCGCTGAGTTCTACACCATCGATCAGGATCAGCGGATCCACCTTATAGCCAAATGTAGTCACTCCACGAATGAAGAAGTCGGCATTGTCCATGCCGGGTTCGCCGCTTCGCTGGTAAGCGATGATCCCCGCCAGTCTCCCTGCAAGAGCCGTTGTCAGGTTGCTGGAAGGTACTTTCAGCTCGGTAGGGTTGATCGTGGTAACAGCGCCGATCACATCCTGCTTCTTTTGAGTACCGAAGGCTACTACGACTACATCCTCGAGCTGGGAGGATGCCGGCATCAGCACGACATCAATCACTTCCCTTTCTCTTAGAGGGATCTCCTGGGTATCAAAACCCATCATGGAAAAGACCAATGTGGAATTCAACGGCACATCCAGGATATACTTGCCGCTGAGGTCCGTGCTTACTCCGATATTGGAACGTTCCTTCACTGATATGGAAACACCGGGAAGCGGCAACCCGCTGGAATCAGTAACCGTCCCGCGCACTTCCCATTCCTGCCGTGAGATAGTCGTTTCCTGACGGATCCTTTCTATGAAATACACGTCATTTATCTTCTCGAAGGTAAGTCCTACAGACGCCAGCGTCCTTTTCAGCGAAGCGTCGGGGTCATCCCCAAGTTCGTTCGCAGAAACCGCTAACTCTTTCAAATCGGTAGTCTTATAGCTATAATAAACGTTGTACCGCTGTTGAAAATCCTGCATGAATTTTTCCAGCGTGTACTGTCTCACATTCGGTATTTGCGAAGCAACCATGGACTTGCCCTGCGAGAAGCACAGCGAAGTCAAATGGAGCATCATTAGTAAGAAGAAGGCGGAAACGAGTGCAAACGCCCCCTGCCCGTGGAAAGTAAACCTCCTGTTCATAAACTTGTTAGTTAATGTAAATCCTCAATAATAAGTTTGTCTCCGGTCAAGCGAATGCGGCAGTCCATCGTTCTGGCAATCACATTTGCAAATGTTTCAACATCGGTAAGCGGAATAACAGCGCTCATTGTCAATGATCGCTGACGTTCGTTCATAAAGACGACATTCATCCCATAATAATCGTGGATCAAAGCGGCAATCTCCCCCAGGCTAGCCTTATCAAAAAACCACTTTCCCTGGGCCATGGCGGTATATAAACGCGTATCAGCCTCCGACCGGACCAACTTTCCGGTACGACCGGAAAGTTGGGCTTTTTCACCGGGAGCCAATACCATGCTATTTTCTTCCTCACCCAAAACACCGACACGAACCTTTCCCGAAACAAGCGCTACCTCCGGTTCGGCTCCCCGGGCCTTTATATGGAATTCCGTTCCCAGAACCGTGACCCCCATCTGACCTGCGTGAACCTTGAACGGCATCCCATTGCGATGCGTCACCTCAAAATATGCCTCCCCCTGCAGGTTGACCTCCCGTTTGAAATCCTCTGGATATGTCACGGTGGAATTGGCATGCAGAACGATCAATGTACTGTCAGGAAGCCATATTTGCCTGCTTTCACCGATGGCAGCAGAATACGTGACTACATGGCCACTGTTATTTGCCAACACCAGCCAGAGTGCGAACAGGCCGGTAATTGCAACCGATGCCGCAATGCCAACCCATAACCGGCGTTGACGCATGGCCCCCGGCCGCCTGACGAACGTACGATGGGACTCTGGAAGGTTCAGATGTTGGTAGATGCGAAGTTTGAGCTCCGCCTTTTCTTCCTGAGAGAGGGGATGCAGCGGAGGTGTTTCAATAACAGATCTAACCATTTCATAGGCGACAATGAGGGCTTCTTCCCTGGAGGGATATGCCTTTAGGAACTCCTGCCAGAAATGATCGGAAATGTCATCGGGTTCCAATACCCATTTCCGGAAGTACGGGTCGTCTGCCAGTTCTCTGGCGGAATATGTGCGATAATGATTCACGGTTGAGGTTTCTCTTTATTAAATAGAGAAAGAAACACTGCCGTGATCCTCACTTTTTATAAAAGAAATCAGTTAGCGGGAGGTACAAAGGCCGGAAAGCGTTAAATGAACAGGAATACCAGCATCAGTTGCATGAACCGGCGCAGGTGCGACATCGAACGGAAGAGCAGATTATTGGCCGATTGATAGTTAATTCCTAAACGTGCAGCGATCTGCTCACGGCTTAGTCCTTCATAGAAATGTAGTTCAACAATTTCTTTCTGTCGCAGGCTGAGCTTGGAAAGCGCATATTCCAACTTATCCTTCCGTTCCTGTTCTTCATCGGCCAGGATGATCTGTTCATCCATCCCGGTTTCGATCAGATAAGGTTGCTCTGTCAACTCCTCTTTCACGATCGCCTTCCCGGCACGAAGATTTTTCAGCAGCAGGGATCGCATGACCTTTACCAGATAGCCTTGAGAATGGCGGATATCTCCCAGGGTGTTCCGGTAACTCCACAGAGCAATAAAAGTCTCCTGGACCGCATCCTTAGCCACGTCACGGTCCTTGGACATATGCAGCGCCGCCGCAAACAACTTGTCTGCATAACGGTCGTAGAAATACCCCAGGGCACTCGGGTTACTTTGTTTCAGACGCTTCCAGTTAAAAGCGTCAGCGGAATTGGTTTGGGTCATTGTCGGGTCATAAAAGCTGGGCTTCTTTAAACAAATATAATGAAAAATTCAGTGAATCCGACCTTAAAAGGTAATACAGTCATAAACATGAATCTAAAAGGAATTAAAGAAGGATATGGGTGTTCCCCAGCTACTTAGTGATACCGAATACTCAAAAGTACTGGCTTAGGCATTCACAAAAGAACGGAAAGGATCCGGCATCGCCACTCTATAAAGGATATTCCAGAACAGTTTCGTCTTCGATCAGTTGCTTTTTGAGTTCAGCATAATCCACATCCTGTACAGCTATCTGTTGGTCAATGGCCAATGCCGCCGCTGTTGCCGCCGACTGGCCCAGGATCATAAAGACGGGTTCCATCCGGATGGAACCGAATGCGATATGGGAACTGGATACACATACCGGCACCAGGAGGTTGGTGCATTCTTCTTTCCTGGGCACCAGGGAACCGTAAGAGATCTGATAGGGCCCATTGGTCCGTACCCCGATATCGCCCTCGTTCTGTACATATCCGTCTGGCTTGATGTATCGCTGTACGTTGTGAGAATCAATGTTGTAGGATCCCATTCCCACCGGCTCGGGTACCGGGGATCTTTTCAGTAGTTCATTCTCGGTAGTTACGAACTCACCGATCATGCGTCGCGCTTCCCGGATATACAATTGGTGTGGCCAGTTATCATTATCGGTGAACTCGTCCCTGGCCAGCCCCCATGTTCTCATTTCTGACTGGATGCTTTCCGGTACTCTGGGGTCATTAGCAACAAACCAAAGCAATCCTTTTTGATAGGATTCATGTTCGCTGATGATTTCCTTCCTTCTTTCATAGCTCGCCTCGGGGTAATCGTAATTCATCCCGATGTTGTCGCTGCTGAACGGGCCGTGATTGTTCGTATCGGTCTTCCGGTTGGGGATATTATCAAATTTCCGGAACCATTCCCGCCAGCCGGAAGCAAAGACCCGCGCCAGCAGTTCGTAACGAGTAGAATCGTAATCCTCCGGCTTGGGGAAGGGCACACGATTATCCGGGTGGTTGCTCATGCAGACCCTGAAACAATAAGCCTGTATCCGTTTGTCTGCGGAACCATATTCTCCCGGAGACTCGTCGGAAACGCCCCGGATCAGTCCGCTGGAGGAATCTTCCGGCACTTTGTAAGGGGAGATGTCAGTGGCGAACCAGTGCTTATGGTGCAGGACGCCGGTTTGTACCCCATTCCATTTTTCATCGTAGGTATCGGAGCTTTCCCGGCCCACGTGGTAGCTAACCCCCGCAGCAGCCATCAGGTCGCCTTCATAGGTCGCATCAATAAAAATCTTTCCTTTGAAGATCTTTCCGCTGAGGGTTTTGATGGAAACGATGCGGCCATTCTCGACCGTTACACCGTTCTGCCGGTCCAGCCATTCGTCGCGCAAAACCTCTATCTCAAATTCTTTTACATAATCCTCGAAAACCTGCTCAGCCACATGGGGCTCAAAGATCCACATCGTTTTGTACAGACTGTCCATGGCGGTGGTTCCCTGCCCTTTGTTACCATATTCCGAATGCTTCTGCCATTTCCATGCTTCCGGCGTATTATAATGCAGCCAAACGCGGTGGTAGAAGTCCCGGGACAATCCGCCGATCACATTCTTGTTGCCCGTATCGGTATAGCCAAGTCCGCCGGAGGAAAGCCCGCCAAGGTGTACGTCGGGTGAAACGACAATGACCGATTTTCCCATTTTTTTTGCCTGGACGGCAGCCGTCACCGCCGAAGAGGTGCCACCGTAGATAATGATGTCGGCCTGTCGGGCATTACCCTGGTTTTTGCAGGAAGTGCAGACGGCCAGGCAGGCACAGATACAATACAGAATGAATAGCCGCGATACCCCCTGTATGGAATGCGGTTCGTTTGCCAGTTCCCTGGCAGTATTTACACAATATTGGTCCACGATTTAGGTTTCTCTTTAATACATAGAGAGAGAAATGCTGTATTGATACTCATTCTCCCAAAAAAATAATTGTTGTGCATACAGCAGGCAACAAGTTGGTTATAAAGGTACCAATATTTGCATTACATAGTATTTTGATATGTAGAAAAGACATGTAGGTTTGTGCTGTCAAAAGATAAAGAAATGAATGAGTTTTCCCGAAAATCTTCAGTGGAAAAAATCGCTGGGCGGTTTGATCACGATGTGGAACGTTTCTCTAACCTGGAATCCGGCCAGCAGACAACAATTGATGCAACGGTTCATATGGATTTGATCACGGATAGTATTGTCGCTTTGCATCCGGAATTGCAAACGGTCCTGGACGTGGGATGCGGAGCCGGCAATTATACCTTAAAGTTGCTTTCAAAGCGAGCGCCGCTGGATTGTACCCTGGTGGATCTGAGCCTGCCAATGCTTCAAAGAGCAAAAGAACGGATCGAAAAAGTGAATTCCGGCAGCGTGAACACAGTTCACGGCGATATCCGCCTGGCGGAACTAAAAGTTAATCATTACGATGCAATCATGGCGGCGGCTGTTTTGCACCATTTGCGGGACGATGAAGACTGGGAGCACGTCTTTACCCGGTTGTACCGGTTATTGAAACCGGGCGGCAGCCTGTGGATATCGGATCTGACCGTACAGCAAACGCCGGCTATCCAGCGGCTTATTTATGAAAAGCGGTTCGGAGATTACCTTGTCCGTCTTGGTGATGAGGCCTATAAGCGCAAGGTTTTTGCGTATATCGAGGAAGAGGATTCGCCCAGATCGGTCAATTATCAAATGAAATTACTCGAAAGAACAGGTTTTCGTACGGTTGAACTGCTCCATAAAAACCTGTGCTTTGCTTCATTCGGTGCGATTAAATGAAGCCGGGAAATATTTATTACCGATCCGGCCCGAAATACCGTTCCAGCGTATATTCCGGTTGCCAGCGATCGGGCTTACGCTTCAAAACTTCAGGGTTGTATTTCATCGGTTTGATCGTCGCAGCGGTAAGAGCCGCGGTATCTCCGGCGTTTTTCTGCCAATCTTTTAATAACGCCGTCAGTTCTTCTTTCTTTTTACTGTATTCCTGTTTTTCCGCCAGGTTGTTCATCTCCAGCGGATCGTCTTTCAGGAGAAAAAGCTGTGTGTAGTCCCGCTCCGGGTATCGTATCAGTTTCCAGTCGCCGGTCCGGACCGCCCGGACGGTGTTCCTGTAGGCGGTAAAGAGGGAAGACCGCACTCCGTCACGTTCGCCCTGAAGCACGGGTACCAAACTTTCCCCGTCCAGGCTTTTTCCATCCGCGAGCCGTGCCGGCGGGATGCCGGCCAGCTCTGTCAACGTCGGATAGAGATCATACAGATAGGCAAGGGCGTCAAATTCTTTGTTCTCCGGAATTCCCGGACCTTTAATGATCAGCGGAACTTTCGTGCTATGTTCATACAGGCTTTGTTTGCCTAACAATCCGTGGCTACCCACCGCCAGTCCGTTGTCTGCAGCATAGACGATGATCGTGTTCTCGTATTGTCCCGATCTTTTCAGGGCGTCGATGATCCGGCCGATCTGCTCATCCAGGTGAGTGATCAGTGCATAGTAGTCCGAAAGGATCTTCCGGATCACTTCCGGTTTTCTGGGCCACCCTGTCAGGTTTTCGTCCCGGACTGTCAGATTATCGAACTGAAACGGATGATACGGCATGTAGTTGCCTGGAAGGGGAAGACTTCCGTCAGGATAATAGCCGATATAGTCTGCTTCGGGAGAATAAGGATCATGCGGCGCCGTAAACGCCACATAGCAGAAAAAAGGTTTTTTGTTGCCCTGTTCTGCCTGATGCTGAATAAAGTCGATGGCTGATTGTGCAAATACTTCCGTTGAGAAACCTTTGTTGACCGGTTCTCCCAGCTTTCCGTTTTCCTCGTAGCTCCTTACCGAAACGCTGTAATGATTGGCCATGCCGCCGAGATAGACATTTACTCCCTGCCTGAAGCTCGCCTCGAACGCCTCTTTCTCGTTATGCCATTTTCCGGTACCGAACGTGACGTACCCCGACCTGGCAAAATCCATCGGCAGGGTATGTACGCCTTTCAGCTTGTCATACACATGGAAAAGGCT